>NZ_JBHSNC010000054.1:0-172963 GCF_042655785.1 Cohnella yongneupensis | reverse complement strand
CGTATGCGGACCCGCATGTACGGTGGTGTGAGAGGTCAGGGGCTTGCCGCCCCTATCTACTCGATTATTTCTTCTTCGTTTGTTTGGCGCGGGTGAGTCCCGTGTAGCCGATGATAATGCCTGCGACTAGAAGCGTCATGCCGACGGCCGTGCTCAGGAAAATCGTATCGACGATGCCGAAGATGACGATCATAAGGCCTAGTAGAGATAGGGCGTGCGGATTTTGTTTCGGACTCTGCTTCGGATTTTGCTTCTTCATTGGACACCTCGCGGACGTGCGGTTGATGGAATAAAGTATAACGTATCGCGAGGAATTGCAACAGATGTCAATTAAGCTCACTTGAAATCTGGAGTATCATGCGAGCGACGCAGTCGGCATATAGTATTGGCAATAGACTGCCCGCGCGGAGTAGTCGATTTCGGCATGCGCCGAACGGAGGGGGAACAACATTATGCCGAGGATCCCGAATTTTCCGGAGCCGTTGCTGGAGGAGCATAAGAAGTGGCATCACGACAGGCATAACGTAGATCTTGATCAGCCGCCGTCCGGATACGGAATGGCTTTTTTGCAGTTTCATCGCAACTTCATTTCGCGCGTGTTGTCCTGGTACAACCAAAGCGGCAACAATCCGAGTCTTGTCGAGCCGTGGGCAAGCGTTCCGGAGCCGATTCGCAGGGCGCCGTGTTACGACCAAGCGGCGGAAGCGCGCATCTTGTTCCAGCCGGAATCGTTCGCGAACGCGGATGAGCTGGGCAGGTTTATCGAGTCCTCCGGCATTCACGGCTGCATCCACCAAGAAGCCGCGAAGCTCTATGAAGAGCCCGAAATCAATGATTTCGACGTGGCTCCGCGTCAGACGGTGTTCTACAACATTCACGGGATGATCAATCGTTGGTATCAAAACTGGGAAGGATTAGGCAGGTTTCGCGAAGGGATGGCCTACTGGTGCGGAACGTTCTGCGAGTCGGACGACGAGGTTCTTTACTATAGAGAGGACGGCACGTGGTGGCTAGGGCAGTCGCAGCCTGGCGAGCCGTCGAACAGGCTTCAAGCTTCGGCGCTGGAATGGGCGGCAATCGGAGACAGCAGGAATTTCGGACCGATCGGAGACGGGCGGCCTTTCCGGGTGTGGGATATCGACGGCGACGGGAAGCTGGAGGTCATATTCTGTAATCCGGCTGACGGAATGTGGAGAGAAGGCAAAATGAAAGACGGACGGTTGCACTGGCAACCTGTCCGTCTGCGTGCGACGCGTTAGCAAGAGAGGTCATCGTCCGGCTAACTCGCGCAATCGTTTGAAAACATCGAGATAGTAGCTTTCGCTCCTGGGGACGAAAGCCGAGCGGGTAACGCTCGCTTCGCTTGGCGAGATCAATCCGCCACGGGAGACGATGCCCCGTGCCAGAAGCTCCGCAAGCTTCCCTTCCATTAAAGCGATTAGATCGCTAGCGCGCGCTTCATATACGCCGGCTACTTCTTCCTCTTGGAGCCGGAAGCGCGTTAGGTCGAAATCGGAGACGCAACCGTACACGTAGCTCACTTCGCGATCGATATATCGTATGCCGAGCGCTGTCCCCTCGTCTTCCTCCCGCACCGTGCCGAACGGCGTCAGCTGATCGAAGCCGATCGCGACGCCGAGCTCTTCCTCCAGCTCCCGGACGGCTTCCCTAGGCGTTTCTCCGGCAACGAGATGACCTGCCGCGGTGATGTCGAATTTGTCCGGATTCGTGTCCTTACCCGAAGATCGCTGCTGGAATAGGATCGTAACCTCATCGCCCTCTCCGGCCCGCGCCAGCCAGCAATGGAACGATCTGTGCCACAAGCCTCGCGCATGCACCTCCGAGCGTTCCGCCGTTCCGATCCAGCGGTCTTCCTCGTCGTAGACGTCGAACGTTTCTCCCATGCTTACCCTCGCGCTCCCTCGGCTTGTCCGCTCGCGGCGACATCGGACGTGCAGTGGGCGCAGCGCGTCGCGGCGATCGGGATTTCCGATAGGCAATATGGGCATTCCCGCGTGCTTGGAGCGGGAGCCGCGGACTCTTCCGCTTGTTTTTTGCGTCCCAAACGGTTAATGAATTTCACGAGCAGGAACACGCAGAACGTGACGATGAGGAAGTCGAGCAGCACGTTAATGAATTGGCCGTAGGCGATAACGGCCGCGCCGGCTTCCTTCGCTTCGGCGAGCGTCTTCGGGAACATATTGTTGTCCAGCCTTTTCCCCGGGTCGAGATTGATGAACAGATCGGTGAAGTCGACCCCTCCGAGCAGCTTGCCGACCGGCGGCATGACGATGTCGTTAACGAGCGAGGTGACGATTTTGCCGAACGTCGCGCCGATGATAACCCCGACGGCCAGATCGACGACATTGCCTCGCATGGCGAAAGTTTTGAATTCGCCGAACATAGATTTCAGCATGCAATAACCTCCATTTTTCAACTGATTTTGGAAAAGGATTTTGACGATCATCGTCGAATGGATATAAAAGATGGAGAACGATGTCATGTATTGCGAGGGAGTGTAATATGCACGGTACCGGTGCGGTCGGACCTGTCTTTTTTTTGCTGCTGGCACTGTTGATCAGCATACTCGCATCTTATACGATGTTCAACTTTATTGGCAACCTTAAGCGCTCGAACGGCGGATTCCGCCAGTTTTGGCTTGCCGGAGGCGCATTCATCTTCGGAATAGGTATATGGGCGAAGCATCTGGTCATGCTGATGGCGCTCGAGCAGACGCTTTACTTCGATTGGACGATGCTTGTCGCGCTTTGCTTCATTATTTTCTTTTCCTTGATGACGTTCGTGTTGCTGACTTTCCAAGGAGCGGTCGCATTTCGCTTGCTGTTCGGAAGTCTCATCCTCGCCTCCGGTATAGCGTTCATGAGTTACTTTACGATATTCGGACAGCCGATCGAGAAGCTCGACGTGCAGCCCGCATACGTGGTTTTGTCGCTTTTGGTGCTGTTCGTAGGCACGTACGTGGCTTTCCTGTTCTCGGAGAACAGCAATCGGAAGCTGAGATTTCTGTCCAGCATCATTCTTGGGACATCTGCGCTCGTCGTGCAATTGTTCGGAGAAAAAGGAATGCAGTTCGAGTATTCCCCTTTCTACACGGAGGACAAGCTCAACGCCGATATTTCGTTGCTTGCGATTATTATCGGGATCGGTGCTCTTTTGATTTTGCTCTCGACCCATATTACGTGGTATATCGATAAGCGGCTCGGTCAGATGGACGAACGTTACCGGCTTCTAGTCGAAAACTCGCTGGATACGATCGCGATTTTCAAAGGGGGCCAATGGGCATTCGTCAATTCCGCGGGGCTTCGCATGTTCGAGGCTAACCAGAGCCATGAACTGGTCGGCAAGTCCATCTATACGTTCCTGCCGGTACGCGACCATTTGAAAGTGAAGGAACGGCTGCAAAATCTCGTGTTTACGGGAAGCGGGAAGCCGATCGAGCAAGAATGGTACACGCTCGAAGGGCATACGCTACATACCGAAATCGTGGAGACGATGACAGCGATCGATAACGAGCCGGCGGTGCAAGTGATCATTCGCGACATCTCCGAGCGCAAAAAGAACGAGGAGCTTCTTATCAACTCCGAGAAGCTGTACGTGGCCGGCCAGTTGGCCGCGGGGATCGCGCACGAAATTCGCAATCCGCTCACGTCGCTCAAGGGCTTCCTGCAATTGATCGCGTCCGGGCGCAAGAACAACGGTACATATTACGACATAATGAACTCGGAGCTCGACCGAATCGAGGATATCGTCAGCGAATTGCTGATGCTGTCTAAGCCGCAAGTGTACGATCTGACTTATCAAGACATGCGAGTTATGATGCGGGATACGGTGACGCTGCTAGAGACGCAGGCGATCTTGCACAATATCGCGATCGACGCGGAATACGGCACGGATCCGCTCTGGATCTATGGCGTGGAAAACCAAGTGAAGCAAGTGTTCATCAACGTGATCAAAAATGCCATCGAAGCGATGATCGACGGAGGTTCCATCCGAATCAAGCTGTCGCGCGAGCATGATTGCATATACGTACGGATTCGAGACGAAGGACCGGGCTTCGGGGAAGACCAACTGGCCAAGATCGGGCAGCCTTTCTATACGACGAAAGAGAAAGGTACGGGTCTTGGCCTGATGGTCAGCTATAAGATCGTGGACAATCATCAAGGAAAAATCAACGTGAAAAGCGAAATCGGCAAAGGCACGTTGTTCGAGATCATGCTGCCGTTCCGTTATCCGGAAAGCGTAGTTAAAAAGACGAGTTGACCCTGGAGCAGCTTCGCTTCGATTGGCGTTTCTCCCGACGGCTCTCCGTCGCCGTAGGCGAGGAATCGTCCTTTCGTCTGGATCGTTACCTGGCGCCCCTTAAGCAGCGTTACATTGCGCCGCTTAACGTGGGTGCCTTTTAGTAACGTCGGGAATACGAATAAAATACGCCAAATGCCGCAGCCATGCACGACGCATACGTGCAGCTGCCCGTCGTCGAAGCGGGCATCCGGGCAAATTCTAAGTCCGCCGCCGTAAGAAGCGATATTGGCGATCGCCGATAGCCACCCGCGATCGAAGCGATGGACTACGCCGTCCATCGTCACCGTGATCTCTCCCGGGGAGAACTGGGACAACGCGCGGAAAAAACCGATTACGTAAGCCAAGGAGCCGAGGCCCAGTCGGTTGCACCACCGCTTGTAGCGCGAGCCGTTCACGTCGGCGGCGACGGCACCGTCCATACCGACGGCGATGGCCGTAATCGTAACTTGGGTTTCGTCTCCAGAGGTACTCGCGATGACGTCGGCTAATCTCGTCCGTCCGGACACAATAATATCCAATGCTTGTAACGGATCGCGCGGTATGGCGAAAGCGCGGGACGTATCGTTGCCGGAGCCGGCGGGAATGATGCCGACCGGAATGCCGGTGCCCGTCAGCAAAGGCAGAACGCTGTGCAACGTTCCGTCTCCGCCTACGACCGCAACCGCTTTCAATTTCGTGGAGCGCAATAGCTTGTCCGTTCGTTCGAACGCATCCGCTCCGCTAGTCGCCAAGATCTTCGTATAGGACGTTCCCCGCGCCTGCAATTGCGATTCTACTTGCTGCCAGACTTTGGCGCCCCGGCCGTTGCCGGAGTTCTCATTCACGACGAACAGAATCAAGGGTTCACGTCTCCTCGGGTATAGTGGGTTTGAGCCCATTATAAGGGGAGGTCCGGTAGAAAGGAAGATCAAATTAAGAGCCGCGAGCGCGGACATGTTATAATCATCCATACAGGGCAACGGACACATCAAGGAGGAACGAACGTGGCAGAACCGCTCAAAGCGATCTATCATGAAGCATTCATACGCTCATTCGCGGACAAAGTAAAGGGCGCCTATCCGCCATTCGATACGGGGGCATTCTCCTCGGCCGTGCTAGGTCCGGGTTGGGACGAGCTTGAACTGAAAGGCCGCATGCGCAGAATCACGCTAAGCCTCGGAGCGACTTTACCGTCCGATTACGGCAAGGCGCTAGCTATATTAGAAGCGATCTACGAGACGTGCGGGGGGCTGCCTTATTTGTTCTTCCCCGATTTCGTGGAAATTTACGGGCTTAACGACTGGGACTTGTCGATTGCGGCGCTTGCGAAATTTACGCGGATGTCGACGTCGGAGTTCGCGGTAAGGCCGTTCTTGAAACAAGATCAATCGCGCATGATAGCGCAAATGTTGACTTGGAGCGGCGACGAGGACGATCATGTGCGTCGATTGGCCAGCGAAGGTTGCCGTCCCCGATTGCCGTGGGCAGATGCGTTGCCCGCGCTGAAGCGGGATCCGGAACCGATTCTCCCGATCCTGGAGCGGCTCAAGTCGGACCCGTCCGAATACGTTCGCCGCAGCGTGGCCAACAATTTGAACGATATTTCCAAGGATCATCCCGAGCGGGTCGTCGCGTTGGCTCAAGCATGGATCGGCGATAACGCGCATACCGATTGGGTGCTCCGCCACGGATGCCGAGGGTTGCTAAAGGCGGCTCATCCGGCCGTGATGGCGCTCTTCGGCATGGCTCCACCGGCAGGGGTAACGGTAGAGTCGTGGACGGTTACGCCGGACGCGGTCGCCATCGGCGACTCGGTTCGTTTTCGCTACGCCATACGCTTGCCGCAAGGCGAGCCGATTAAGCTAAGAATCGAAATGGCGGCTTATTTCGTTCGAACGACCGGCAAATATTATCGCAAGCTATTCAAGCTTAGCGAAAAGACGGTAGGCGGAGGAACGCTCCAGCAGGGCGGACGCGAGTTCTCTTTCGCGGACTTGTCCACGCGACGCCATTACCCCGGCTCGCATAGGCTGGCGCTCGTCGTGAACGGACAAGAGTTGGCTTCGGCCGACGTGATGCTGCGAGCAAGCGAGCGTGGAGGTGAAGATAGGCCATGACGATCGGCGCTAGAGTGCTCAAGACCGGTCTTGCCGTCGCCGTCGCTCTATGGGTGGGGACGCTCGTCAATCTCGGCTCTCCGATCATTGCCGCGATCGCCGCCATCTTCACGATACAACCTTCGATCTACCGCTCTTGGAAGCAAGTACTCGAGCAGGTGCAGAGCAACTTGCTCGGAGCCGCCGTCGCGATCGCGGCGCTGTGGTCCGTAGGCAGCAATCCGATTATCGTAGGCATCGTCTGCATATGCGTTATTCTGTTATGCATTCGGCTCAAAGCCGACGAGGCGATCGTCGGGTTAACGTTAGTTACCGTAGTCGTCATTATGGAAGCGCACGGGCAAAGCTGGCTGATCGCGTTGGACAGGCTGGCGGCGATCTTAACGGGAATCGTCGCGGCTTTCGTCGTTAACGTGACGGTTGCGCCGCCGCGGCACCGGAGCCGGTTCGTAAGCTATATTCAAGAGACGGAGACGCTTCTCTCCCGTCTATTGCGAACGGCGATATCGAACGAATTGAAGGAAAACGTGTACCGGGAAGAGTATGGACGTCTGCGGACGAAGCTTCGCAAGCTGGACGAGTATTACGAGCTATTCGCGGAAGAGCGGGTATGGCGCAAGCAAGCCCGTCTTCAGAGGGTCCGTCTGCTCGTCGTCTATCAAGGGATGCTGTCGGCGCTCGAAAAGGGCGTATCGCTGATCGATGCGGTCGAGGAACACTACTTCAGCGTCTCGACGGCGCAAGCTTGGAATCGGCTGATCGACCGGCAGATCGAATCGCTGTGCGGGTACCAAGAGCAACTCATGTGGAAGTGGCAAGGCAAGATGAAGCCGGGCTCCCATGCCGCCGCGCCGCCACCGGAAGCTTCGATGTTGCTTTCCGAGCTCATCCTCGATCGCGAAGAGAACGATCCGACTTCGCGAGCCAGATTGCTCGTCATTACGTCGGCCGTATTCACTTACGAGGAACGGCTTCGTCGGTTAGATAAGCTGATGGAGCAATGGCTGCAACGGGAAGATAAGCCGGAAGCCATAGCGTCATGACCCTGTTACGTCCAAAGCCCGCGCCGACAGTACTCCGTAACACCAAACCAAAATCCCGCCCCGACTTGCGTCCGGGCGGGATTTTTTGACTTGCGCGCGCGAGGCTATCGAATACAGCGGACCGTAGAGACGCTATATCGACGAAATGGGCTGACATCGATGAGTTTTGCGGACAGTAGGGGCGTTATTCATGGACAAGTTAGGGTTGATCTTACGAATCTGGCCTAATAAGGACTGCTAGGTCCGGTTTATTCGTATAATCATAAGTTTATCCGGAAATAGCGGCATCTGTGTCCGCGAGCAACAGTCAAGAAATCACGGGACTAGACGACTGCACGAACCAGATTTCTCAGACAACCTCTATCTGACTCCGACGATCTCAACCCGCCGCCTACAATCTAACCTTCGCCAATCTCCCTTATTTATCGAACGTATATGTCTTGTTCCAGGTGTTGCCTCCGTCCGAAGACGTGTACAACACGGACGGCTGCTCGTTCTCGGTGTTGATCCACCAAATATGGTCGGCATCCTGGGCGCCTATGAATTGAGGACCGTATCCGGGAAACGCGGCTTTCAGGTTAACCCAGGTCGCGCCGCCGTCCGTCGTCTTACCCATCGTATTGCTAAGATCGCAGGCGCTGCATCTGCCGCCCATGAAGGCGACCTTGGTATTGACTACGTTAAGTGTACCCGGACTAGATCCGTCGTTGCGCGGAACTTTCGTCTCTTCGCTCATTTTAAAGCCGGGAGCGGGACCTGACCCCGCTTGGTTGTTCGCTAGCACGGGTGTCCAGCTTTTGCCGCCGCTCTCCGTATGGAACAAAGAATAGGAAGTCTGGCTCATGCCTGAATCTCCGATCAGCTCGATCCACGCATCGTTCTTACCGGCAGAGCGGATGACCGTTCCCGTCACGGGAGCTTCCGTAGCTCGCGTATATACGACTTTCCACGACTTAGCTCCGTCCGTCGTTCGCCTGAAATCGAATTTGCCGTTCGTCTGGGTGACGATCCAGCCGTTATTTTTATCGTGGAAATAAGCGTTTCCTACCGTTTCGGCCGGAAGTTTGTACGTTGTCCAGGTCTTTCCGCCATCGGTCGTATGGTCGTTGCCGCTGAAAGCTTCGTTCGCGGATACGAAATGAAGGAAATCGCGATTCGGCACGGTGCCGGCCGCAGACCAATTGCTCCCGCCGTCCGTCGTTCTAATGAGGGAGAGCTCTTTCGCGTCGCCCTTATCCAATGTTGCCCATGCTTCGATATTATTCAGCGCGAACAGTTGTTGAACCGTTTCTTGGCCTTCCCATTGCTTCGTCCAACTGTTGCCGCCGTTGCGGGTACGCGCGATCCAGCCTTCGCCGCCCGTCCATCCGGTCTTATAATCCGCAAGCCGCATGGCCGTTACCGTTCCCAGCTTAGGCGGGGGCAGGGACGAAGCGGGAGGGGGGCTCTCGGATGAAACGGGGGAGCTGCTCGGTTCCTCCGGGCTCGGAGGCACGGATGCCGTCTCTTCGGGCGTCGCGCTCGGCATAATCGATGGACTGACAGTGCTGTTAGTAGCCACGCCGTTGCCGTTCGAGCAACCGAGTAGCGGAACGGCAATCAGGATCGTAACGAATAGAAGCTTGATGGGGTTACGAAATCTCATGAAGATCCACTTCCTTTCCTGTTAGATTAGACGATGCGTAAGCTTTCGGAGTTACATGCTATCGTTTAACAATTTTGCCCAGATCGGGTAGAGGCAACCGCGGCCCATACAAAAAGCCGCCCCGAAGCAACGATCGTTGCTTGCGAGGCAGCCTTGCCCAAACCCTATACGTTACTTCTTCCCGCGATCCATTTGTCGGCGAGGGTGGTCGATTTTGCCCATTTGGTCCGTATCGTTCGCTTTCGGCACGAGCCTCGGATCGGTACGGCCGTCGTGATGATTCTCGATATTGAGCTCGGTAAGCTTCCATTCCGTATGCCCGAGCATCGTATCGGATGGGAAAATGTCGCCTCGATTCAGATGCGCTTCCGCACCCCACTCGTTCTCGTACACGCCGTCTACTTCGACCTTCTCGCCCGTAAAGGGCTCCATGCGTTTATCTTCGCTCATTGTTACGCCCCCTACAATCCGTGTTTCGGAACGGCGGCACGATCGGCTTCCGATTGCATCTCGCGCGCCTGTGCCTTGCCCTGACCGGACCGGTCGGCTTTCGATTGGGCGATGCTAGCCTCTAACTGCTTGCGGGATGGGTGTTCGCCCGACATGGCTGTATCCTCCTTAGCGATCGATTCCTCGCATAGGGTTCCACGGGAGAGGGGGCGTTATGCTTCGTTAGCTTAGGTGAGTCTTGATTCCAGCTTGCGGCCGCCAATCCATAGCAGCACTAGAACCGCGACCGCCATCACGATGCGCCAAGGATTCTCGACCATTGCGTTAAGGTCGTGTCCGAGGAAGGACAGCGTGAAGATCATGACCGCTTTGCCAAGCAACACGGCAGTTACGAACGTATGTAGAGGGATCTTCGACATGCCGGCCGCGATATTGATGAGAACGGACGGCGAGAACGGGAAGCAGGACAGAATGAAGATCGGTGTGAAGCCTTTGCGGTCGACCCAATCGAAAAAGTTTTGCGCCTTCGGAAAGCGGAGACGAATACGGTCTCCGTATCGGACGCTAAGCTTACGCGCGATCATGAACACGAGCAAAGAACCGATGGATACGCCGATCCAGGAATAAAGGAAGCCGAACCACATGCCGTATGCGGACGCGTTGGCTACGACGAACACGACAAGCGGCAGGATCGGCAGGAACGCTTCGAGCAAGGGGAGCATAATGCCGGGAAGCGGACCGAGCTCGGAGTACCGATGAAGCAACGAGTTGATGTCGTCTAAGGTAATGCTTTTGGCGAAGCTTAATAAGCTAGACATGATGACAGGCTCCATTCCTAGGTTCATGATTGGCGGTTTTCTTAAGGAGGCGGGCCTTCGCCCCTAAACAGCCGGAAAGGGAAAAAGACGTAAAACGAGCTGATGAAAATGAACAGAATACCCGTCAGCCCGACGACGGAAGATTGGCTGAACCTTGTGGCAAGCAAACCGCCGATATACGGTCCGATCATGCCTCCTAAGCCCTCTACGGTGGAAAGCACGCCCCAGCCTAAACCTTGTTGTCCGGGCGGGACGTAAGCGGCGAGCAAAGCGTTCCAAGCCGGCAAAACCGCGGAGTAGGAGAAACCCAGGATCAAAGCCCAGAACAACGCCAAGGCGATCGGAGGTTTGCCGGTCAACGCGAGCATGATCATCCCGAAAAGCAGGAATCCGATAATTAGGAACCATTTTTTGCCGTGAGCGTCCGATAGCTTGCCCATGGGAATCAAACCAAGAACCGTGCATCCGCCGCCGATAATGAGCAGCATCGAATATTGGCTCGCCGTCATGCCGAGATCGTTCACCGCGAAGCTTGGAAGGATCGGCATCAGCATGCCGGCCGCCAGCGTCTGAAGCACCATTCCCGGCAAGAGAAGCTTCATCTCCCGAAGCCTGCTGCCGAGAATGGACAGCTGTTGTCCGAACGGTACGACGTCCAGATGGACGCTTCGTTGTTCGTTAATAAGAAAAGATAACAACCAAGCCGCGAGCGCTACGCCGGCTAACACCCAATACGTCAATTCCGTGTCGTAGTCCAGCAGCAGGTTCGTAACGACGGGACCCGCGCCTAGACCGACGAACCAAATCGTATACAAGAATCCCATCTGCGTCGCCCGGCGATCCTCGCGAACCTTCGTTAAGCAGACGATCCAAATCGGAGAAATACCGATGCCATATACGGCAGCAGCGGCGATGAACATCCAAGCGACGTCCGCGTATTGCAATACGGCGATGCCGACCAGCGAGAACAACAGGGCAATGCAGACGATCGTGCGTACCGAAAACCGGTCGAGCAAATACCCAATGACGAGCTTAAGCACGGTATCGGTCAAGAAAGACGCGGTGATCGCCGCGCCGATGACGTCGAGACTAAGACCGAGCTCCTTTTCGCCATAGATGGGAAGGAAGCTGATCAAAGCGGCTCCGCGCACGAATTCCACGAGAAACAATATCACGATATACAGCAGCATGTCCGATTGTAAAAATGATCTCTTTGACGCCGAATTCACGCGTAAAGCTCGCTCCTTTGGGAAGATCAACCCCGTATGAGCGGTACGGAAGCCTCTTCCATTATATGCAATTGGTTAGTAATATCCAAGGCGATCCGGTCCGATGCGCTTTCTTTGCTTAAACGCTCCAGCGCTCGGCACATTGCCAGCCGATGGTGGGAGTCGCGAAGCAGCCGGAGTATCGCCTGAAACAGCTCTTCGATCGACCTGCTAATGAACGCGGCGCCTTGGCGCTGCAAGTAAAGGGCGTTATTGCGCTCCTGTCCGGGCACCGGCCGCAGCAGAAAGATCGGCAATCGGGCTTCGATCGCTTCGGACATCGTCAGTCCGCCCGGCTTCGTTACGATGCAAGCCGCAAGGCGCATGAGCTCGTCTATTCGGTCCACGTAACCGAGCACCGTCACATTCGCGTGCATAGCGAATCTCCGATGAAGCTCGGATTGTACCGAGCGGTTATGCCCGCAGACAACGATGGTCTGGATGTTCTTTTGAACGGAAAGCTTCCCGCATAGATTGCGCAAATTCGCGAAGTTGCCATAAGCGCCGGCCATGAGCAGCACGATCGGTTGATCCGGGGTTAAGCCGTAACGGGCCGCGACAGCTTCGCGCTCGGACAAGCTAAGCTGTTCGGCGAATGAACGCCGCAACGGAATGCCGGTTGCTTTGATTCGGTTATCGCCGATGCCGAGCTTGTTCAATTGCAGACGAAGATCGTCGGTTGCGACATAGTATTTGTCAACTTGGGGATGAACCCATCGCATGTGGAGGTCGAAATCGGTTACTACGTTGAACATTGGAATGCGTCGTCCGAGACGCGTGGTAATAAGGGGAAGAGCGAGTGAAGGAAAAGTATGGATGATGGCATCGGGTCGTTCGAGTTCGATGAGCTTCAAAAGCTCGTCGGCGCCGAACGAATGGAGAAAGTGGGCGAACGGAGAACTTGCTTTCATGTCTCTCGTCGTCTCGTACACCCAGCCGTATAGATGCGGGAACATATCGTAGCTTTTGCGGTAGACGAATTTGCTTACTTCGTTCAGAAGAGGATGGGATTGCGCAAGCAGATCGACGATTTGCGCTTCGGCAATGCCGAGTCGCGCGAAGCTGTCCGAGAGCGCTGTCGCGGCCTGCAGGTGACCGTCTCCGAAACGCGCGTACACGATGAGCAGCTTTATTTGTCTCCCCATATTCGCACCTCGTTGCAGTTAACTTGCCGTTATACGATAAGTGTAATCGGCAATTGTTAATGGCGAATAAAGGGAGACGGTCTAAGCGGAAGAATGGACGAGAATCGAGAGGCGATAACGGTGAAACAGCCCGGTTAGAAGCCCGGTTAGATTAGCAGGTTGAACAGCAGCGGGTCTTTGTTCAATTCTACGAACTGGAAGCCTTTGCGATTCATTCGTTCTACCAATGGATCGTAGTCCTCGCGGGTTTTGAGCTCGATGCCGACGAGCGCCGGCCCGTTCTCCTTGTTGTGCTTTTTCGTGTATTCGAATTGGACGATGTCGTCATTCGGACCGAGCACGTCGTCGAGAAATTCGCGTAGGGCGCCCGCCCGCTGAGGGAAGTTGATCATAAAATAATGCTTCAGCCCTTCGTAGATGAGGGAGCGTTCTTTGATCTCCTGCATTCGGTCGATGTCGTTGTTGCCGCCGCTAATGACGCAGACGATCGTTTTGCCGCGGATCGTCTCCGGATCGAGCGCGGATAACGCGGCGACGGTTAACGCGCCGGCAGGCTCGGCCACGATCGCATGCTCGTTATACAGTTCAAGAATCGTCGTGCAGACGCGGCCTTCGGGGATGGCGATCGTATCGTCAAGCAGCTCGCGGCATAGCGCGAACGTCAAGTCGCCGACGCGTTTAACGGCTGCGCCGTCCACGAATTTGTCGATCTCGGACAACGTGACGACGCTACCCTGGTTGAGCGCCGTGCGCATGGAAGGAGCGCCTTCCGGTTCGACTCCGATAATGTTCGTCGTTGGGCTGATCGCTTTGACGTAAGACGCGACTCCGGCGGCTAATCCGCCTCCGCCGACCGTCAGTAGCAGCATGTCGATCGGGTGGACGCCGGCTTCAACGATTTCTTTGCCGACGGTCGCGTTGCCCGCGACGATGCGCGGGTCGTCGAACGGATGCACGAACGGCATATTTTGCTCCCGGCTTGCGCGGATCGCTTCCGCATAGGCGTCGTCGAACGTATCGCCCACGAGCCTAACTTCGATCCAATCGCCGCCGAATAGCTTGACTTGGTTGATCTTCTGCCTTGGCGTCGTCGCCGGCATGTAGATAATGCCGCGTATCCCGAGTTTCTGGCAGGAGAAAGCCACGCCTTGGGCATGGTTGCCCGCGCTGGCGCAGACGACGCCGCGAGACCGCTCTTCCTCGGACAACGAGGAGATGAGGTTGTACGCTCCGCGGATTTTGAAAGAGCGAACGATCTGAAGATCCTCGCGCTTCAAATATACGTTGCAGTCGAACTTGGCGGACAAAGCGCGGTTATGCTGCAGCGGCGTCGGCGCAAGCACCTCTTGGAGCACGCGATGGGCGCTCAGCATGTCGGCGAGCGGTATGGGAAAGCCGGATTCGTGCTGGTTCATGAGAACATCATCCTTTCTTTTGCCGGCGAGAGCCGATATAGTTTGAGAGTGGGCGATGGATCGCCACAACTCGGTTTGGCGAGCGGGATAAGAGCATCGTGAAAATAACGACACGCTGTGCGCTTAGAGCGTTGAAACTCGGTGCTTCGGGTGGAATAAGGACACGCAGTGCGCTTAGAGCGCTGAAACTCGGTGCTTCGGGTGAAATAAGGACACGCGGTGTGCTTAGAGCGCTGAAACTGGGTGCTTCGGGTGAAATAAGAACATGTGGTGTGCGTAAAACCATTTTTGGGTACAAAAAAACCGCCCCCGCAAAAGGGACGGATTAAGCTCCGTGGTACCACCCTCGTTCCGAAACGCGTCATGTTCATCATGAAACGCTCGGCACTCGTTCGTCGTATCGTATTACGACGTATTCCCGTAACGGGGGAAGGCGTCCGCGCTTACCGGATCGATCGCTTGCAGTGTTCGGCGCGGCTTCTCGGGGAGGATATTGGTCCTGGTTTCGTACCGCCGGCTCTCAGCAAATCGCCGGCTCTCTGGAGGTCGAAGGCGCAGGGCAACGCGTTCCCGTCAATGAATGTACCTCCTGTTATACGCTTCGAGCGCGAAGTTGTCAATTGCTTGTTTGTTCGGATAGAAAGAGAGGCGTTTGCATTGAAAAAAATGTTCGTAGGACTCGTCCTGTTCCTCATTCTCGCCATCATTGCGGTCGTAGCCGGGTTGTTCTACATTAAGCCGACCGAAGAGTTGGACTTAACTCATCGTAAGGTTCCGATCAAGGAACGCGCGATCGACATGGTTAAGCGGACATCCCTCGAGCTTATCGTAACCGAGGCGGACGTGAACAATTTGCTGAAGACGAAGCTGTCCGAAGATCCGATCGTGCAAAAGAACGTCGAGGTGACCGGAGCCAAGTTCACGGTAATCGGCGATCTGCTGATCGCGGACTTGAACGTGCTATGGAAGGATCTCGTACCGTCCAGCTTGCGCATCGTCTACCGGTTGCATTGGGAAAGCCCGAACATTATCGCTACCGTAGAAGAAGCGAAAATCAAATCGATCTCCTTGCCTTCGTCTGCGATTGCCGGCTTCGTCATCCCGCTTGGCGATGAGCTGCCGAAGCCGCTTAAGATCGAGAAAATCGACTGGGGCGTCGGGGAGATTAAGGTGAAGCTTAAGAAGCCTAGTTTGAAGGATTTGCGGGAGTTGTTGTAGGGGAGATTGGTGCATCCGGAGCTGTTGCCGTCGCGCAAGGCGGTGAGAGCTTCGGGGGCGAATAAGCTATCGTAAATGAGGGTTGACAGCCCAAATTGAAAGCGGTATCATAAATTTGCGCCACATTTTGAAAAGCTTTTCAAAAAGAGCGGGGTTCTGAATGAAACCGACCATTAAAGACGTTGCAAAGATTGCAAGCGTATCCATCAGCACCGTATCAAGGGTTATGAACGCCCCGGATACCGTGGTGGAAAACAAAAAGAAGCGCGTCCTTGATGCGATCGAAGAGCTCAAGTACAAACCGAACGCGCTGGCCAGGGGATTGATCTACAAGAAAACCCACACGCTAGGCGTCGTCATTCCGGACATCCGGAATCCTTACTACGCGGATATTATCCGCGGCATGGAGGATGCCTCCAAGAAGAGCGGGTACAGCCTCATCATCTGCAACACGGACACGGACGGCAACAGGTTATTCTCTTACCTGAACACGTTTTACGAGAAGCAGATCGACGGTCTTCTCTACACGAGCAACCCAATCTTTCCCGACTATTACAAAGAATTGAAGAGACTCCGCATGCCCGTCGTTCTAGTGGCCACGCATTCGATGGAGTATGAACTTCCGTCTGTAAAGATTAACGATGAACAAGCGGCTTATGATGCGACTCAGTTCTTGATCGACTCCGGTCATCGCAATATCGGCATGATTAGTTTCGACCTCGGCGACAGCATCGCGGGCCAGACTCGCTATCAGGGCTTTGTGCGCGCTTTGAGAGAAAATAATCTGGAGCTTAAGAGAGACAATATTTTTTTCGTCAGCGAGTATTTTCACGATCCCTATGATGCCGCGGAATCCCTATTCCGGCAATCTTCCGGCTTGACCGCCGTATTCGCCGTCTCCGATGTGCTTGCCATGGGGGTGCTCAGCTACCTGAACGAGAAGGGCGTAGCGGTTCCGAACGAGGTTTCGGTCGTTGGATTCGACAATATTCGGCTGTCCGCCTTCACCGTTCCCAAGCTGACGACGGTCGCGCAGCCGATGTACCAAATCGGATACCGCGCGGTAGAGAAGCTCCACGCTCTGATTAACGGAGAAGCCGATCCCGTGCTTCGGGAAATCGTTCCCCATGAAATCGTCGTGCGAGCGTCGACGGGAAGGCTTTAATGGACGGTTTTTGCAGCATTTTGAAAAGCTTTTCAGAATGTTGGCCATTACATTATCGGAACGGGGAAATTTATGTTGGGAGGTGGGGCGTGTCGTCATAAAGCAAGCAGATGCATAAGCGGACTTTCCATTTGAGGCAAGCAACAACATTTCCAGAGAGGGGCTATATCGAATGTTAAAGAAAAAGACATTGGCAACTTCACTCGTAGCGGTAGTCTCGGCTTCCATGCTGTTGACAGCATGCGGTAACAATAACAAGGAGAACAATGCTTCTCCAAGTGCTACTCCAAGCGCATCGGAAACTACGCCGGCAAGCTCCGCAGCGGCTTCTCCGAGCGAGAGCGCGGCAAGCGGCAGCGCGTTGGCGGATGCGCTCGCCGGTAAGTTTAAAGGCACGAAGGTCACGATGTTCGGTCCGTTCGTGGACGTGGACCAAGTGAAGTTCGAAGCGGCTATCAAGGATTTCGAAGATAAATCCGGTATCGACATCGCATACGAAGGCTCCAAAGAGTTCGAAGCGACGATCAGCGTTCGCGTTAACGGAGGCAACGCTCCCGACATCGCGGACTTCCCGCAGCCGGGTCTGCTTGCGAACATCGCTAAGACGGGCAAGGTCGTGGACATCTCCACGTTCCTCGACAAAGCGACGATGGAGAAGAAGTACAATCAAAGCTGGCTCGACATGGCGACGATGGACGGCGCGAACGGCAAAATCATGTCCGGCGTCTGGGCGCGCAGCAGCGTTAAGAGCTTGGTATGGTACAACAAGAAGGAATTCGAAGCCGCTGGTTATACCGTTCCGACAACATGGGATGAACTGCTCGCTCTAACCGATCAAATCGCAAAAGACGGGGATCCGGCATGGGCGATCGGTATCGAGTCCGGCGCCGCTACCGGCTGGCCGGCTACCGACTGGGTAGAAGACATTATGCTTCGTACAACTACCCCTGAAAACTATGACAAGTGGGTTAAAGGCGAGCTTCCGTTCACCGATCCGATCGTAAAGAACGCGGTTCAAAAAATGTCCGACATCTGGTTTAAAGAAGGCGCTGTATACGGCGGCACGAAATCGATCGTCTCCACGTCGTTCGGCGACGCTCCGAAAGTGCTGTTCGACAATCCGCCGAAAGCATGGCTGCACCGTCAAGCAAGCTTCATTACTAGCTTCTTCCCGGAAGGACTGAAAGCCAGCGAAGACTATGACTGGTTCCCACTTCCTTCGATTGATCCGCAATACGGCACGCCTGCCCTGGTAGCAGGGGACATCTATGCGATGTTCAACGACCGTCCAGAAGTACGCGCCGTAATGGAATTTTTCACGACCGGCGAATCCATCAAAACCTGGGTTCAATCCGGCGGAGTAATCGCTCCGATGAACGACGCTGATCCTTCCTGGTACTCCACGGACGTCGAGCGCCATATGGCCGAGTTCGTAAAAAACGCTTCGACAATCCGGTTCGACGGTTCCGACTTGATGCCAGGCGCGGTTGGCGCAGGCACGTTCTGGAAAGGCATGGCCGATTATGTGAGCGGAACGGTTGACCTAGATAAAGCCATGGAAGAAATTCAAGCAGGCTGGCCTAAATAATAAATCATTTCAATCATAAGTAAACGGAGGGCGCCCCTATCATCCGATGCGCGTTGCCCTCCGTTTTTACATTACTTTCGTTAAGGATAAGATTCACAGAAAGGAAGATCCCAATGTCAACAGCTTCCGCTGCCAAACGCAGCTTGCCTCGAATCGCCTTGTGGACGGTTATCGTACCGCTATTAAACGTTATCGTGCATACCGCGATCTTCATTTTTCTGAGGGATAGCGCGCTGCATCCGGTTGTATACGCGATTCTGGCCATTCTGTGGGGAGTCGGGGGCATATATACAATATATTGGTCCCTCAACTGGGTGATCGAGCAGTACTCGGACGTTTGGAAAAGGAGAATCCAACCGTACCTGTTCATCGGGCCCGCGATCGGGCTGCTTGGCTGGTTGTTGCTGATTCCGACGATCCGAACGATCATCATGAGCTTTCAGGACGAAACCTCCAGTAAATTCGTCGGATTCGCGAACTACGCGGCGGTGTTCACCAACCGTCTACTGCTGACTGCATTGCGGAACAATCTGCTGTGGGTCGTGTTCGGAGCAACAACTTGCATCATCCTCGGGCTGTTGATCGCCGTACTGGCTGACAGGAGTAGCTTCGAGCGGGTGGCGAAGGCGATTATTTTCATGCCCATGGCGATTTCTTTCGTGGCCGCGGGCGTTATTTGGAAATTCATTTACTATTATCAGCCGGGCGACGAACAGATCGGTCTGCTGAACGCGATCGTCGTGTACTTCGGCGGCGAGCCGCAAGCCTGGACCAGCATGACGCAGCCCTGGAACAATCTCTTCCTAATCGCGATCCTGATATGGATGCAGACCGGATTCGCGATGGTCATTCTCTCCGCTGCGCTCAAGAGCGTTCCGGAAGATATGCTGGAAGCCGCGCGGATGGACGGCGCAGGGGAGTTTCGCATCTTTTTCCGCATCATCATTCCGTATATCTCGACGACCCTATTGTCCGTCACGACAACGGTTATCGTGTTTACGTTGAAAATTTTCGACGTGGTCATAGTCATGACCGGCGGGCAGTACGACACCGAGGTCGTGGCAACCCAGTTCTACCGCCAGTTTTTCATGTATCAGAATTTCGGATACGGCTCGACGCTCGCCATCGTGCTTCTGATCGCCGTCATTCCCGTGATCTTGTTCAATTTGCGCCAGATCCGGAAACAGGGGGAGATCTGACATGAGAAGGAAATCGCGTCGTACCGGCTCTAAGACGCTCGTCAATACGATATTGGCCGTTATATGCCTGATCTGGTTAATCCCAACGCTGGGTTTGTTCGTTTCCTCGTTCCGGCCCGCAAGCGATATCCTAAGCTCCGGCTGGTGGACGGTCGCGCCTCACAAGGAGAACGTAACGAAAGACCAGATACAGTTGCCGAAAGACACCGATCTAAGACAACCCATCGAGGTGGAGGGGAAAACCTACAGCGACGCGGAACTGCGCCAAGGAGCGAAAGCTCCCGACGGGTCCACGCTCGTATGGGAAAACCGCCGCGCTCGCCTGATCAACATACAGGAACCAGGCTGGAAAATGAATACCAACTTTACGCTGGACAACTACGAAGGCGTGCTGACGGGGAAAACCTATAAGCTCAAGCAGCCGGACGGCAGCGAACGGACGGAGAAGGGCAGCAATATGTCCCGGGCTTTCCTGAATACGATCGTTGTCTCGATCCCGGCTACGGTAATTCCGATCCTGATCGCAAGCTTCGCCGCTTATGCATTCGCGTGGCTGAAATTTCCTTTCCGCAAATCGTTGTTCATCATGGTGATCTTGCTGCTGGTCGTCCCGATTCAGGTTGCCCTTATCCCGGTTTCCAAGGATTTCGCATCGCTTGGGCTGAACGGAAACTTCCTCGGCATCTGGATCGTGCACGCAGGCTTCGGACTTCCGCTTGCGACGTACTTCATGTACTCCTATATCAGCCAGCTTCCGAAGGACCTGTTCGAATCGGCCTATATGGACGGCGCGACGAACTTCACGATCTTCACCCGACTGATATTACCGCTAGCCGTACCATCGATCGCATCGATCAGCATCTTCCAGTTTCTCTGGGTGTGGAACGACTACCTCGTATCCTTAATTTTCCTAGGTGGTCAGGAAGACGTTCAAGTGATGTCCATGCGAATCGCCAACATGGTCGGTTCCCGCGGCGACGCCTGGCATCTTCTTACCGCAGCGGCCTTCATCTCGATGCTCATGCCGCTGGCCGTTTTCTTCGGTCTGCAGCGGTACTTCGTGCGCGGCCTTCTGGGCGGTTCGGTTAAAGGATAAAGGAAGAACAGACAACAATAAAGCGGTCGACCGGCGGGCAAAAATCCGTGCGGGCGGCCGCTTTGCGCGTTTTTTCAAGGTGCGGGGGAACCGGGTAAATGTGCCAAGGCAACGAACGGTAAAGCTGTCGCTTTTCAAGCGGCGCCGACCATTATCAACAATAAGGTTTTCGTTGAATTCCGGAGCTTGTTCGCGGCTCTCGGCTATAAGGTAGACTATATTGCCGCTACAAAGACGGTGAAGGCCAATTCCTTCACCCGCAGCATCGAGATGAAGCTCGGCGGGACTAACGCGCTCGTGAACGGCGTCAATGTTCCGAATAACGGAGAGATGAAGTTAGTTGACGGCCGGACGCTCGTAGGCGTTCGATTCATCGCGACGCTGTCGGACAAAACCGTGGACTGGAACGGAACGTCCAGGACGGTTTTCATTACAGACAAAGCAGCGTACAAAAACGTGTTCAACGTGCTGGGCAGGTTGGCTGACGCGGAAGCCGCGAACGATGCGGACAAGTATATAAGCCAATTCGACCGGGTCTATGCGGAAGCGATCTCTCCAAGCATTCGCCAACAATTCGCTAGCGTACAATCGCATACGGAGTACCTGGAGATGGCAATGGAGAGTTACTCGTCATCCAAGGCTGTCGTTGTTACTAGAGAGCTGACTAGCAAAACGGGCGGTCAAGGCTTCTTCGCGGATAATGCAAGCGAATATCGCTATACGCTGACCAACGATGGGACTGGCAAGTGGCTCATCTCGGATATCGAACAAATTTCTTACGCAGTGTTAAGCGAAGATAGCCTTTGGGCGCAAGCCGTCGAAGCTCCCGAAGAGGATAAAGCAGCAATGGAAGCTCTGTTGAACACCCAAATCGCGGCGATCAACGTGGAAGACTATGAAGCGTATTTCGCGACGTTCGTGCCAGACGCACCCGGATTAGGCGATGAAATTCAAGACTTGCGCACGTTCTTCCAATACGTCGACTCGAAAGCAACGGTAGACAAAGTCGCGGTTGTCGAATACGGCGACAATCATGCCAAGCTTCTCGTATCCTCCAAGATGGAATGGCTCGGAGGAGAGCACTTCAATTCCTATCGCGACGTCATGGAATTAAGCTTAGTCAAGCAGGACGGCAAGTGGTTGTTCTCGGAGACGTCGAGCGATTACGTTATCGAAGAGCTATAAGGAAAAAAGCGGTTGCCAACTCAGATGTTGCCTGAGCGGGAAGCCGCTTTTTCGTTACTTAAGGGGTGCTGATGAGTTCATTGATCAGCAACGGCACGATCTCGAACAAGTCTCCGACGATTCCGTAATCCGCGACGCTGAAGATCGGTGCGTCGGGGTCTTTGTTAATGGCGACGATGACGCGCGATCGGCTCATGCCGGCCAGATGCTGCACCGCGCCGCTTATACCGCAGGCGATGTACAAATCGGGCGTGACCGTCTTGCCGGTCTGGCCGATTTGCAGCGCATAGTCGCAATAGCCCGCGTCGCAAGCGCCGCGGGAAGCGCCGACGGCTCCGCCGAGCAAGGAGGCGAGCTTGGCGAGCGGCGCGAATCCGTCCGCGTGCTTGACGCCCCGTCCGCCGGCGACGATGACGCGCGCTTCCGTCAAGTCTACGGCGGTCGATACCCGCCGTACGACATCGCGCACGCGGACGATCGGCGGAGGCGGGTTGAAGGCGGCGCTCCGGATCGGCGCCGCAGGCCCGGCGCGTTCGGCGGCGGGTGGGAAGTTATTCGGGCGCACCGTCACGACCCACGGGTCGCCCGGCAGCAAAGCGCGCTGCTCCAACGCTTTGCCCGCGTGCAGCGCGCGCGTGAACCGGACGCGACCGTCGGCGCCCGTGGCGACGCCGATCGCGTCCGACACTTGCCCTGCCCCGAGGCGGGCAGCCAGCCGCGGGGCAAGGTCGCGCCCGATGGCGGTGTGGCCGAGCCACCACGCGCTGGGCGCCATGGGCAGTGCCTCCGCCGCCGCTAGCAGGGCGGCGGCGAACGCTTCCGGCGTGTAGCGGGCAAGGATGGGGTGATCGATGACGATCACCTCATCCGGACCGCGGCACGCCAGGTGGGTTGCTTCGGCGGCGTCTTCCGCGCCGCCAGCCAGCAGCAGGACGGCGAGGGTGTCGCCGTCCGCCATGCACTGCCGCGCTGCGGCGATCGCCTCGAGCGATACTCGCCGCAGCTTTCCGTCGCGGCATTCCGCGACAACGACATGCTGCATCATCTTCCGCTCACCTCCGGGAAATACACAAGTATGCCTCTAGATCAACAATGCCTCACGCTCGATCCATCGCTTTCCAGCAATGTTTCCACGGTTACAGCTGCCTCACACTCGTTCCGTCACGCTCCAACCTCATATTTCGCGGTTACAGTTATCTCATGCTCGATCCGCCACTCTCCAGCCACTGTTTCCACGGTTACAGTTACCTCACGCTCGATCCACTGCTTTCCAGCCACTGTTTCCACGGTTACAGCTGCCTCACACTCGTTCCGTCACGCTCCAACCTCATATTTCGCGGTTACAGTTACCTCATGCTCGATCCGCCGTACTCCAACCACTGTTTCCGCGCCGCACCACCCGCACACCATTCACTCACCGCCGCTCCAACACTTTCGCTTCGTCCCGAAGCAGCGCAAGCAGCTCTGCCGCTTGCTCCTTCGGCGTGCCGGACAGCTTCCGGCCCGCCGGGCGCGCGGGCTGTGCCTCGCACGCAAGCCGCTCGGCGCGCGGAGCAATCGCGCCGCCGAGCGCATCCAAGCCGAGCTCCGCCAGCGGCTTCCGCTTCGCCTTCATAATACCCGCCAGAGCCGGATAACGCGGCTCGTTCAACCCTTGCTGCGCCGTCAACACGGCGGGCAGCGGAACTTCCCAGCTCTCGCTGTCGCCTTCCGCGTCCCGGGTAACGTGCGCGACGCGCCCCTCGATCCGGCACGCGGTAATCGCACCGGCATGGGGCCAACCGAGTAGCTCCGCTACACGGATGGCCACTTGGCCCGCGCCGTTATCGACGGACAAATGCCCGGCGAACACGAGATCATACGTTTTTACTCCGACCGCCCCCGCAAGCATTTTCGATACCGCATATTCGTCCAGCCGGTCAGTTTCCGCATGAATCCATACGGCTTCTTCCGCACCCATCGCAAGCGCCGTCCTGAGCGCTTCCACCGTTACGTCTCCGCCGATCGATATTACCGTCACTGTTCCGCCCAGCGTTTCCTTGATGCGCAAAGCCTCTTCCAAGGCGTATTCGTCGTACGGATTGATCGTCCGCTTTGCATTCTGATCGATCGCGCCTTGTACGACGCGGATCGGTTCGTCCGTCGCGATGACGGATTTGATTAACACGGCGATATCCATCTGGGCACCTTCTTCCGGGCAGTCCGCCCGAGGTTTCACTCGCGCCAATGACCGCGTCGCGGAACGTGCCGCAACGCGGTCGATTATTGATCATTCCTTGCTCAGACGTGTCCTTTTTTGCCGATTCGGGCATATGGGAGGGCGGCAGGCGAATAAATTTACGAGTAAAGGAAGGCAACAGCTTCTACTCCATCTTATGACGGGAGGTCCCGGTTCAGAAGATACGCGGCTTCGAGGGAAGCGGGGTGATGGGCACGATTAACGGGTGGATTTTCGTGGCGGTTACGTTGTGCGGCGTCGGCTGCTTCGCTTGGATCGTGGCCGGTCGCGTTCGGCTTATTATGGCTGGCAAGCCCGACGGGCGCATGAAGCTGTCTTGGCAAAGAACGGCGGTTGCGGGCGGTCAAGTGTTCGGACATCGAAGGTTATTGCAGGATCGCAGGAGCGGGCTCATGCACCTCGTGTTGTTTTACGGGTTTATCGTGCTGCAGCTAGGCGCGCTCGAGATTATTTTTAAAGGATTAACCGATCGCTCGCTGCCGCTTGCGGATCGCTCCTGGTTCGCGTTCCTTCAAGAGACGACTGTCGTGCTGATCTTATTAGCCGTCGCTTACGCGGCTTACCGGCGCTACGTCCGAAGGCTTTCCCGTCTGCCGAAAGGCTGGAAACCCGCTCTTGTGTTGATCTGGATTACGGCGTTAATGGTTTCGGTAGCGCTTACCCTGGCGTTCGACCGGTTGCGCGAGGGAAAAGAGGAAGCTTCGGCTATGGCTCCCTTGTCTTCCGCGTTGGCCTCAGCATTACAAGAAATCTCTAGTAACGCCCATTGGATACGCAATGGCTATGAAGCCGCATGGTGGGCTCATCTGACTCTATTGCTCGGATTTCTCGTTTACGTGCCGTTATCGAAACATTTTCACCTGTTGACCGCCCCCGTGAACTGGTTGTTCCGGCCGGGCGGGCCGCCGAAGATGGCGCCGCTGGATTTGGAAGATGAGACGTCGGAGAAATTCGGTATGAACGAGATCGCCGATTTGACGCGCGCGACGAGGCTCGATCTGTTCGCTTGCGTGGAATGCGGACGTTGCACGGACGCGTGTCCGGCTGCGAATACGGATAAAGGGCTGTCCCCGATGCATCTCATGACGAAGCTACGGGATACGCTGCTCGCCAAAGGCAAAATATTCAGTCCTAGCGCGGCGATGCCATTGCCATCCTCCTCGTCGACCATGGATATTCGGCAGACGATGACGTGGCAATCGGAGAGCTGGATGATAAGCGATTCGTCCTCTGCGGAGCCGTCATTGATCGGAGACGTCATTACGGAGCAGGAGCTGTGGGCGTGCACGACTTGTCGCGCTTGCGAGGAGAGTTGTCCGGTAGGCAATCACCAGCTTACGCCGCTCGTCGAGATGCGCAGGTACCTCGTGTTGACCGAAGGCAGAATGCCGGCCGAAGCCAAAAAAACGCTGCAAAACATAGATCGCCAGAGCAATCCATGGGGTTTTCCCCGTCAAGAACGGGCAGCTTGGCTCGATGCTTTCGCGGCTCGCGAGGGCTGGCGAGTTCCGACGATCCGCGACAATCCGAAGCCGGAATGGTTATGGTGGGTCGGAAGCATGGGGGCGTACGATTTGCGCGCCAGAGGCGTCACCTTCGCGTTCGCCCGACTGTTGCGAGAGGCCGGCGTATCGTTCGCGGTGCTGGGTGCCGAGGAACGCAATTCGGGAGATACGCCTAGACGGCTAGGCGACGAATATTTGTTTCAAGAGCTTTGCAGGAGCAACATCGAGACGTTCAGGCGTTATGGCATAAAACGAATCGTTACGACTTGCCCGCATACGTATCATCTTTTCCGCAACGAATATCGCGATTTCGGGTTCGACGGGGAGGTGAAGCACCATACGGAACTGCTTGCGGAGTTGCTAGCCGAAGGACGGCTTGCTCCGCGACAGCCCGTCGCGCGGACGATGACGCTGCACGATTCTTGTTATTTGGCGCGATATAACGGAGTGACCGAGGCGCCAAGGGCGATTTTATCGGCGATTCCGGGGTTGAAGGTGGCCGAGATGGCGCGATCCGGCAAGCAAGGACTGTGCTGCGGCGCGGGCGGCGGAAGAATGTGGCTGGAAGAGCCGGGTCGTAGGGTGAACGTAGTAAGAACGGCGCAGGCGTTGGAAACCGGGGCGGATCTGATCGGATCGTCTTGTCCGTATTGCTTGACGATGATGGAAGAAGGGGTGCGCTTGCATGGCGCCGAGGAGCGGACGACCGCGCTGGACGTGGCGGAGCTGCTCGCGATGTCGGTGTTCCCGATGCGTAAACGGGAGGGGTGATGCGTGGTGTGGAACGTGCGAAAAGCGGCGGTCATCGGAGCGGGCGTAATGGGGTCGGCAATCGCCGCCCATCTGGCCAACGCGGGCATCCCTTGTATGCTGCTCGATTTGGAAGGGCTGGCGGATCGGGGGATCGCGAAGCTGAAGGAGACGAAGCCCGCGCCGCTTTATGACCCTGCCTTCGTCTCGCGGATAACGGCGGGGGATTTGGATAAGGACCTCGCCGTGCTCGCTAGCTGCGATTGGATAATCGAAGCGGTATCGGAACGGCTCGAAGTGAAACACGCAGTATGGGGCAAAATCGCCTCGGTATGGAAGCCGGGGATCGTCGTCAGCAGCAATACGTCGGGCTTGTCGATCGATGCGATCGTCTCGGTGTGCGGGGAAGAGATGCGCAGCTACTCGGTCGTCACGCATTTTTTCAATCCTCCTCGTTATATGAAGCTTGTGGAAGTCGTGCCTTGCAGTAAGTCGGACCCTACTCTGGTCAAGGAGGTGGCTACTTTTTGCCGGGATCGGCTCGGCAAAGGGGTCGTTATCGCTAAAGATACGCCCAATTTTATCGCTAACCGGATCGGCACGTATGCGATGCTCGCCACTTTGCGGGCGATGGAGAAGCATGGACTTTCCGTCGAGGAGGTGGATGCCGTTACCGGGCCGCTGATGGGGCGGCCAAAAAGCGCGACGTTCCGCACGCTGGATATCGTCGGACTGGATACGTTCCTGCATGTCTGCCGCAACGTACGCGAGCAGACGGACGACGCACTCGAGGCAGCCGCGTTCGCCGCGCCGCCTCTCATCGAGGAACTGGTCTCCCGGGGCTGGTTAGGCGATAAGAGCGGTTGCGGCTTTTACCGCAAAGACAACTACGCGAAGGAGGGAAGCGACCGCATTCAGGCGTTAAACCCCGCATCCATGACCTATGCGCCAAGAGTAGGGGTGAAATCCTCGTTCATAGACGCGGCCAAATTGGCCAAAGGAACGACTGGCAAGCTGCGGGCGATCATGCAAGCTGCGGACGAGGACCGACTGGCGGCTTTCGCCCACGACGTGATCGAAGCTTCGCTTCAGTATGCGGCGGAGAAGCTCGGAGAAATCGCGGATACGGCAAGCGAAATCGACCAAGCGATGCGATGGGGCTTCAATTGGGAGCAGGGGCCGTTCGAGACGTGGGACGCTCTAGGCTTGGAGGTGCTTGCGAGCGCGCTTGAAGAACGCGGCAAAGCTGTTCCCGCGCCCGTCGCCGCTTTGCTCGATCGAGGCTTGAAGACGTTCTACTCCAGCAAGGACGGCAAGCTGTTTAACTACGTGAAAGGCGAATACAAGGTGGTGGAGGAGCCGCCGGACGATATTTCGTTGCGACGGCTTAAGGAAAGCGGACGGGTCGTATTCGCAGGTGACGGTGCAAGCTTAATCGATTTGGGCGACGAAGTAGCGTGCTTGGAGTTCCATTCGCAGAGCAACGCGATCGGACCGGGCGTGCTTGCGGCGATTAGGCGGGCCGTTCGGGAGACGGACAGTAACTGGCGGGGGCTCGTGCTTGCCAACGAAGGGCGCAATTTTTGCGTGGGCGCCAATCTGATGCTGCTCTTGATGGAAGCCGAGAACGAAGAATGGGAGGAAATCGACCTTATCATTCGCGATTTTCAGGACAGCATGCGCGGTCTTCGGACGCTGGCGCGGCCTGTCGTTGCCGCGCCGCACCGGATGACGCTCGGGGGAGGAGTGGAAGCTTGCTTGCCCGCGGATCGGATCGTATTTTCCGCGGAGACGTATTTTGGCCTCGTGGAGACGGGCGTCGGACTCCTTCCGGCGGGAGGAGGCTGCTTGGCAGCGGCTGCGCTTGCGCAGGATCGGGCGGAAGCGGCGAACCTTGACGACGTTCGGCAGCCGATCGTCGCGCTGTTCGAGACGATCGCCATGGCCAAAGTGTCGGAGAGCGCCTATCATGCGAAGCGTCTCGGGTACTGGCGGCCGGGAGACACGGTCGTCGTACGGGAAGAGTCGCGGATCGCCGAAGCGAAACGGGCGGTGCTCGAGCTGGATCGGCTCGGTTACGCGTCGCCGGGTGGGAATCGGAAGATCGCCGTAGGCGGGCGGGATGCCGCGGCGGTGCTGAAGCTTGGCGTTCAATCGATGCGCAGAGGGGGCTATATTTCCGAGCATGACGTGAAAATCGCCGGCAAACTGGCGGACGTACTGACGGGCGGAGACGTTCCGGCAGGCACGGTCGTCGACGAGCAGCGTCTGCTCGATCTGGAGCGCGAAGCGTTCCTCAGCTTGTGCGGCGAGCGGTTAACGCAAGATCGCATGCGGCACATGCTGGCAACAGGTAAGCCTCTTCGCAACTAGCTGCTGTAACGGTTTCTCGCGAGGTTGCAGCGGCGAAAGCGTGGAGTTAGGAGCTGCAGCGGTGTCTGGCGAGGTTAGAGGGATGAAAGTGCGGAGTTTGATGTTGTAGCGGTGCCTGGCGAGGTTAGAGCGGCGAGTGTGTGGAGTTAGGAGCTGTAGCGGTGTCTGGCGAGGATAGAGGGGCGAGTGTGTGGAGTTGGGAGTTGTAGCGGTGTCTGGCGAGGTTACAGCGGCGAAAGTGTGGGGTTGGGAGCTGTAGCGGTTTATGGCGAGGTTAGGGCGGAGAGTGTGTGGAGTTGGGAGCTGTAGCGGTGTCTGGCGAGGTTAGAGGGATGAAAGTGCGGAGTTGGGAGCTGTAGCGGTTTATGGCGAGGTTAGGGCGGAGAGTGTGTGGAGTTGGGAGCTGTAGCGGTGTCTGGCGAGGTTAGAGGGATTGAACGTGAATAGTTAAAGAGTTCAACAGTCTGGGAGACCGCTGAAGCATCAAACAAACTAGCTTTCACCGCCTCAATGGTCCAACAGACCGCTGAAGCAACACACAAACCAATCTCCACCGTCTCAACGGTCCAACAGACCGCTGAAGCAACACACGAGCCAGTTTTCGCCGCCTCAACGGTCCAACAGACCGCTGAAGCAACACACTAACCGATCTCAACCGCCTCAACGGTCCAACAGACCGCTGAAGCAACACACTAACCGATCTCAACCGCCTAAACGGTCCAACAGACCGCTGAAGCAACACACGAGCCAGTTTTCGCCGCCTCAACGGTCCAACAGACCGCTGAAGCAACACACTAACCAATCTCAACCGCCTCAACGGTCTGGGAGACCGCTGAAGCATCAAACAAACTAGCTTTCACCACCTCAACGGTCTGGGAGACCGCTGAAGCAACACACTAACCAATCTCCACCACCTCAACGGTCCAACAGACCGCTGAAGCAACACACTAACCGATCTCAACCGCCTAAACGGTCCAACAGACCGCTGAAGCAACACACGAGCCAGTTTTCGCCGCCTCAACGGTCCAACAGACCGTTGAGGCGGCAAGCACACCACAAGAAACCTAGTTCCGACGAAGGGAGGGATCGCGATGAGGGAAGCGGTGATCGTGTCGGCCGTTCGGACGGCGGTCGGGCGGGGAAGGAAAGGCGGCTTTGCCGACACGCGTCCGGAGGATCTCGCCGCCGCCGTGCTTCGGGAAGCGGTAGCTCGCGTCCCCGGCTTGGCGCCGGGCGACGTGGACGACGTCGTCATGGGCTGCGCGATGCCCGAGGGTGACCAAGGGCTTAACGTTGCCCGGCACATCGTGCTGCATGCCGGGTTCCCCGTTACGGTACCGGCGGTCACCGTTAACCGATTTTGCGCGTCCGGCTTGCAAGCTATCGCGCAAGCGGCGTCGTATATCGCCGGCGGCTCGGCTGAAGTCGTGGTAGCCGGAGGCGTGGAGAGCATGAGCCGGGTCCCGATGACCGGCTTTAGGCTGTCTCCGCACCCCGGGTTGCTGGAGAAGCTTCCCGCCGCATACATGGGCATGGGCCACACGGCGGAATTGGTCGCCCGCAGATGCCGGGTGACAAGGGAAATGCAGGATCGGTTCGCAGCGGAAAGCCACAAGAAGGCGGCGGCCGCCGTTGAGAGCGGAAGGTTCGCGGACGAAATTTTACCGTACGGCAACGTTGCCGCGGACGAATGCGTGCGGTCGGACACGAGCTACGAGAAGCTTGCGGCGCTCAAGCCTTCTTTCTCTATTAATGGCACTGTGACCGCGGGTAATTCGTCGCCTTACAGCGACGGCGCCGCGGCGCTCGTGCTCATGAGCCGGGAGAGGGCGGAGCAGCTCAATGTTCAGCCGCTCGCCGTTTTCCGCTCGTATGCCGTTGCCGGTCTACAGCCGGAGGTGATGGGACTCGGACCGATCGAAGCGGTTCCGAAAGCTTTGAAGCTGGCTGGCCTTTCAACCGAGCAAGTGTCGCTATGGGAAATCAACGAGGCGTTCGCCGCGCAATGCATCCCCGTCATTGACCGCTTGGAAATCGATCCGGAGCTAGTGAACGTGAACGGAGGCGCGATCGCGCTTGGCCATCCGCTCGGTTGCACCGGAGCGAAGCTTACGGTTACTTTGTTGCACGAGCTGCTGCGGCTTGGCGGAGGTTACGGCGTCGTGACGATGTGCATCGGCGGAGGGATGGGCGCGGCAGGCGTCTTCGAAGCGATCTAAACTAAGCTTTTTATTGCAAGATGGGGGCTAGGGGCAACAAGACAAGGAGGTGGCTCGCGATGGCTGCGCCGTTATGGGGAGGCGGAAGGTTTATCGTGGAGGATGCCGATCCGAAGCATGTCGTGACGCCGGAGGACTTCACGGAAGAACAGCGTATGCTCGCGGACGCCGTACGGGCGTTCGTCGAGCGGGATATCGCGCCGCAGGACGCGGCGATCGAGAAGCTGGATTACGAATTGACCGTCAAGCTGTTGCGCAAGGCGGGAGAGATCGGTCTGCTGGGTGCCGACATACCCGAAGCATATGGCGGACTCGGGCTCGATAAGACGAGTACGACGTTGCTCTCGGAGTCGCTGTCGCCGGCATCCTCGTTTGCGTTATCGGCGGGCGCGCACTCCGGAATCGGTACGCTGCCGCTCGTCTTCTTCGGAACGCCGGAGCAAAAAGAACGTTGGCTGCCCGACATCGCGACCGGTACGCGGATTGCCGCATACTGCCTGACGGAACCGGGCTCAGGCTCGGATGCGTTAGGGGCTCGCACGACAGCCGTGCTCTCGGAGGACGGGACACACTATGTGCTGAACGGCTCCAAGCAATATATTACGAACGCCGGATTTGCCGACATTTTCATCGTTTATGCGAAGGTGGACGGCACGCAATTCAGCGCTTTCGTCGTAGAACGGGATACGCCGGGCTTTTCGATCGGACCGGAGGAGCGCAAGATGGGCATTAAGGGCTCGTCCACTCGGCCGCTCTTTTTCGAGGATGCCGCCGTACCCGCGACCCATCTGCTAGGGGAAGTCGGCAAAGGTCATCTGATCGCGTTCAACACGCTCAATATAGGTCGCTTCAAGCTGGCGGCAGGCTGCATCGGCGGCATGAAGGAGGCGATCAAGCTATCGGCCGCATACGCGAATACGCGCAAGCAATTCGGCAAGCCGATTTCTTCGTTTCCGCTCGTCGCGGCAAAGCTGGCGGATATGAACATCAATGCGTTCGTGACGGAGAGCATGGTGTACCGTACGGCAGGCCTTATCGACGAATCGCTGAAAAGCGTGAACTCGGACGACGGGTTAGAGGTGGCGAAAGCGGTCGCGGAGTATGCGCTCGAATGCTCGATCAACAAAGTATTCGCCTCGGAGGCGATGGATCGCGTAGTCGACGAGGGCGTGCAAATTCATGGCGGCTGCGGCTACATTCAAGAATACAAAATCGAAAGGCTGTACCGCGACTCGCGGATTAACCGGATCTTTGAAGGAACGAACGAAATTAACCGGTTGCTCATCCCGGCGACCTTGATCAGGCGAGCCCTGAAGGGGGAATTGCCTTTGATCGCGAGGGCGCAGGAAGTGCAGCGGGAATTGCTGATTCCGGGTCCTTCCGCACCGCTATCGAATCAACCGCTCGCCAGACAGGCGGCGATCGTAACGGCGCTGAAGAAAGTGTTTCTCATGATCGGCGGACTTGCCATCCAGACCCACGGGCTGAGAATGGATCGCGAGCAAGAGATCGTCGCTTCGCTGGCGGATGCGATGATCGAGCTGTACGCGCTGGAGAGCGCGTTGCTTCGGACGCGCAAGCTGACGGAACTTCGCGGTGCCGCCGCGGATAACGCCATCGATATGACTACGCTGTTCGCGGAAGAAGCGCTGGAGAAAGCCGGACAGCGGGCAAGGCTCATGCTAGCTAGTCTTGCTTCGGGAGAAGCGCTGCGTCTGCAGCTTTCCGTGCTGAAGCGGCTTTTGAAGTTCGATCCGGGGGATGTCATCGCGCTTCGCAGGCGAATCGCCGCCCGCGTCATATCGGCCGAGCAATATGTCGGATGCTAAATTTAAGGAGCGAATCTCCATGAGCGAGACGACCGACAAGCCATGGCTCCGTTATTATCCGTTAGACGTACCGCTTACTCTCGCCTACCCTGCGATGAATGTCGCGCAGCTGCTGGTCGACGCGGCGGCCGATTATCCGCGCCATGAAGCGTTGGATTTTCTCGGTCGAACGATGAATTATTCGGAGCTGCTCGGCCAATGCCGCAAAATGGCGAACGGACTAAAAGCGATCGGTCTTGCCAAGGGCGATCGGGTGGCGATTATGCTCCCGAATTGCCCGCAGGCGGTCGTTGCGTATTACGGCGCATTGATGGCCGGCGCGACGGTCGTGCAGACGAATCCGCTGTACACCGAGCGCGAGCTGCATCATCAGCTGGCGGACTCGGGGGCGAGCGTGCTCGTCGTCCTCGATCTGCTCATGCCCCGCGTCGAGGAAGCTAGGAAAGATACGAAGCTGGAGCGGATTATCGTAACCTCTCTCTCCGACGCGCTGCCTTTTCCGAAGAGTTGGCTCTATCCGATCAAGCGGCGCAAGGAGCATCCGAAGCTGAAGGTGAAATACGGCAAGGCGGGCGTGCTGCGATGGTCTAGTTGGCTTCGGCGAAACGCGTCAACGGCAATCTGCGAGGAAGTGGACGCCGGGAAAGACTTGGCGATGCTGCAATATACGGGAGGGACGACGGGAACTCCGAAAGGCGTCATGCTGACGCACGCGAACTTAATCGCCAACACGGTGCAAACCGCGACGTGGTGCGTGGGGCTGGAGCAAGGAAGCGAGCGATATTTAGCCGCGTTGCCGCTCTTCCACGTGTTCGGGTTGACCGCCTTGCTGAACCAGAGCGTCTACCGGGCGGGCACGATGCTGCTCGTTCCCCGTTTTAACCTTAAGATGGTGCTGGATACGATCCGCCGACGGAAACCGACGGTGTTCCCCGGCGCGCCGACAATGTATATCGCGATCATGAACGATCCGGATTTAGACGTTAACGATCTAGCATCTATTAAGCTATGCGTAAGCGGGGCCGCTCCTTTGCCGCGCGAGGTACAGGATCGGTTCGAGCAGTTATCCGGAGGCAAATTAATCGAAGGCTACGGGCTGACGGAGGCGTCCCCGGTCATCCATGTCAATCCGGTCAGAGGCATGCGCAAATCCGGGACGATCGGCGTGCCGCTACCCGACACGGACGTAAGGATCGTCGGGCCGGATAGTCTTGAGCCGTTGCCCGTCGGACAGCTAGGGGAAGTCGCGGCCAAGGGTCCGCAAGTGATGGCGGGCTATTGGGGAAAGCCGGAGGATACCGCCAAAGTTTTGAAGGAGGGGTGGCTAAGAACGGGAGATCTCGGCACGATGGACGACGATGGATTTTTCACGATTATGGACAGGATGAAGGATGTTATAATCGCCGGCGGATTCAACGTGTATCCGAGAGAAGTGGAAGAGATTCTGTTCGAGCATCCCGCTGTTAAGGAAGCTGCCGTATTGGGGGTGCCCGACGAGTACCGGGGCGAGACCGTGAAGGCGTACATCGTGCTCAAGGAAGGCTGGCAAGCGTCTTCCATGCAGCTCGACCGGTGGTGTCGGGATCGGCTTGCCGCCTTCAAAGTGCCCAGAGAATACGAATTCAGGACAGACCTGCCGCAATCGATCGTCGGGAAGGTGCTGCGCCGCAAATTAAAGGAGGAGGGAGGACAACCTTAATTAATGCTAAAATTTGGATTTGGTTGATTGAAGCGAAGGTATTATTTAGCTATACTAAGTCATGTGATGCAAATTAGTTTTGTACGCTGTATAATAAAGAAAGCGTTTACAATTTTCCAAGCGACGCGTGTCGAGGCGGAGGTGGTCACGTTGACGGAGAGGCATAAGAATGAAATAGAGGGGAGGGGTCGCATCAAGTTGCGGAGTAGACGACTACTTCGCGAAGGCAAGGCGATCCGTACGACATCCGTCGCGTTGATCGGATTGACGTCCGTGCCGGCGCAAGTCGCGGCAGCACCGATTACCGCTTCCAAGGCGCAAGTTACCGTAGGCACGTTGCCGTTGCTCGCGGCATTAGGACTCGGGATCGCGGTAGCGATAGTAGCGGTCATCGCCTTTTTGCAAATGACGGCGAAAGGCAAAATCATCGGCGGCCAATTGCGGTCGGATATGAATGAGGATGCCGACATGCCGGGCGAGCCGGACGCGGAACCGTGGAACGACGAGGAGTCGGGTACCGAATTCGGTTACGATGAAGATACGCTAACGGACTATACGATTCCAATTACGCAGATTTTAGCGCAGGTGGCTGCGGCAGAACCGGCGCAGGAAGGCGAACCGAGATTGTGCGGCATCGAAGGCGAGCATGCGGGAGCTAGTTACAGGCTGATGGATCGCCGGCTGCTTATTGGAAGAGACGCGATACAGTGCGGCGTCGTATTCCCCTATGAAGCTGGGGAAGTGAGCCGCAGGCACTGCACGGTGAGATATAATCCGGAGACGAAGATGTTCCTGTTGGAGGATCACGGGTCTTCTAACGGTACTTTCTTGGCTAGCGGTATCCGACTTGAGCCGGGCAAGCAGTACGAACTGCGCGACGGAGACCGATTCTCGTTGTCCGGCGCGGCGCATTCATTCGAAGTGAAAGCGGGCGATTAATCCAGCGTCCGCTTCCAAATAATAGGCAGGCAGTTTACAAAGGTTAGGCTTTAACACCTGTCCGTAAAATGGTATAATCAGAGAATGCAGGATATTATTATCGCAGGCATGCGGTAGCCGAATTGAATAAAGTGCAGGATGAACCCGATTGGTTCTCCGGGTGGCGCAACACGAATTCCGTTCCGGGGTTTGCTAATCCGGAACCCATTCCGCTGGGAGGGAATTGCATGGCCAAACGCAGCCACAACGAAGTTCAAGAAAGTTTGCGAGAACTGACTAGAATTTTCCGCCCCAAGGATCCGCGCAAGTTCGTGAAGGATTATATTCGCAAGTACAGAATTACCGGTGGTTACGAAGACGAATTGACCGTACTCGTCGAACGAGAACTGGTCAAGTTAAATACCCCCGCCTCTTGAGTGGCGGCGAGGGACGCTGAACCGACAAATTCAAGGCCGACGGTCTTGAATTTTGACGGTTCTTTTTTTCGCGTTTCAAATAAATTCGATGTTAGTCCATCCCGCGAACCCGCATACAATAGGGCAAGAAGCAAGAACGTTAGCCTGAGCATGGGAGGAGATGCGGTGGCGGGCGGTAAGAGCGCGATCCCGATTCGATCTCGGGAGGACATCGGCCAGATGGCCGTCGTTGGAGCATTGGCTGCGCAGTTGCGCCGCGATTTGGGACGAAGGGTTAAGCCGGGCGTTACGACGTTGGAATTGAACGATTTCGCGGACGATTATATGACGGAACGGGGAGCGTATCCGGCGCAAAAAGGCTTTCACGGATACCCTTACGCGATATGCGCCGCCGTTAATGACTGTGTCTGCCACGGCCTTCCTAACGATCGGCCGCTTCGCGACGGCGACTTGGTCACGCTTGATTTCGTAGTGGAATGGAACGGCTGGATGGCGGATACGGCTTGGACGTACGGTGTTGGCCAACTATCGCCTGAGCACGCGAGGCTGCGGGCGGCCGCTTATCGGGCCATGATGAACGGCATCGCGCAGACGCGTCCGAAACGAACGCTCGGAGACGTGGCGGAGCAAGTTCGCCTCATCGCGGAAACCGGGAACTATGGCGTCATTAGCCAATTCGGCGGACATGGCATCGGAAGAGCGATGCACGAGCCTCCAGAAGTTCCGTTCGTCGGACATCCGGGTAAAGGCGTTCGGTTGCGCGAAGGCATGGTCATAACGATAGAGCCGATGCTGACGATCGGCTCTCCCGATATTTATATGAAGGAAGACGGTTGGTCGATTATGACGGAAGAGGGCGGCTGGGCCGCCCAATTCGAGCATACGGTCGCGATCACCGAAGACGGACCGCTTATTTTAACTAAATAAGTAAGTCGACGGTCGCTCAGCGATTCGGTTGTTTCTGGGACGTAATGCCGTCGCTCAGAGGCAACGGAATCGCGTTTCCATATCCGAATGTGTATTGGACGAGCCTGTTGAAAGCCGGGGTCAGCTCGGAAAGCGACTTATTGCTCCAGGCCGCTTTGGCGAATTCGAGCGATTGGTTAACGTATTCGCGGTTGGCCGAAATATGGACTTCCTCGACGCGTTGGTGCATATCGCGCACGGTGTTGCCGATAACCTGACGAAGCTCGGTGGACAAGTCGGTGTAGTCCTTATGGGAGAAGTATGAGTTGTAAGGCGTGGCCACCTGACGATTGTCCCATTTGGAACTGCCGTTAGAGACGTTGTACACGCCTTCGGTCGTGCCGCTATTATCTTGTTCGCGCGGGCCGCCGCGAGCCCTAGTGCCCGTAGCCGTCCAGTCCGTCAATATGCCGACATACGCGTTCTTATCCGTCAAAAATACGATGGCCGTATTAATGCCCGGCAGATCGGCGACTTTGTTGGACACGGCGGAGCTGTACTCGAAATATTTGTTTTCATGCTGTTTCGGATTACCCGTCGTATTACCGTACGAGCGCACATGCGTCATTTTCGGGTCGTTGGCGGCCCGGCTGGCGTAATCATAATTGCTCTTCTGATAATGGCTTTTGTAATTGCAGGCGCTGAGCATGGTCATCAGTGCGACGGCGGCAAGCAGCGCGAGCAAGCGGCGAAAGTACCTCATTGGAATCCCTCCTGAATCGTTGACGGAGAATACGCAGGTTAGCTATGCATATCGTTTACCGTTAGCGGAAAACTATGCGGCGTATCCCATACATAAAAGCAGGTGCGAATGGCAAAAAGAGTACAGACGGACGAATTTCGAAGCGTGTCGAAATCGCTCGAGACGATTATTCGAGTGAACCGTTCAGAGGGGGATAGCCCAGAGGTTAAAAATGATCAAAAACCTTATAACGGCGGCGTTTTTGACAGTTTTGAGAACAATTTGTGAACTGTCCTGTGAACATTGACAACAAGGCGGCACAATCTTTATATTTATTAGAGTGCTTTAAGAGCGTTTGTTGTTTGGTCCAACATCCGTGTACATATGGATAGTGCCGAACGTTCTGGGCTATCTATGAAAACGTCAAATTGGGGTTGATATGATGAATCGGTGGCACGCAATGAAACGGCTGCTTCCGCTAATGGCTGGCTTAATGCTGATTTTGTCGGCTTGCGGAAGAAAAGACCTCTCGACGCTGAACCCGCAAGGGCCGGTAGCTGAGACGCAATACAATTTAATGAAACTATCCATTGGCATTATGGCTTTGGTCGTCGTCGTCGTGTTCGCCATCTGTATTTACGTCTTGATCAAGTTCCGCCGCCGCAAAGGCGACAAGACGATTCCGAAGCAAGTCGAAGGCAATCACACGCTCGAGATTATTTGGACCGTGATTCCGCTCGTGCTGCTTCTCATTCTGGGCGTGCCGACCATTCAGCACGTTTTCGGATTGGCGAAAGATTACACGAACGACAAAAACGCTATCCAGGTCAAAGTGACCGCGCATCAATATTGGTGGGAATTCGAGTATACGGATTACGGCATTACGACCGCGCAGGAATTGATCGTGCCAACCGGCAAAAAAGTCGAGTTCCAGCTTGCATCGGCTGACGTTAAGCATGCTTTCTGGATTCCGGCCATCGGCGGCAAGATGGATAACAACCCTGGCGTGAACAACCGCATGTACTTGGAGTTCCCGAATGAAGGCGTGTTCCGCGGTAAGTGCGCCGAGCTTTGCGGACCTTCCCATGCGCTAATGGATTTCAAGGCGAAAGCGGTTAGTCCAGCCTCCTTCGATCGTTGGATCGCGGCGATGAAAGCGCCTGCGGTCATGCCTGCGGACAAAGAAATCGCTGATACGTTCACCGCGCAGTGCTTGTCTTGCCACGCGGTAGGGGAGAAGGGCGAGAAAACAGCGCCTAACTTGACGGGCGTCGGCGGACGTCAGACGATCGCGGGTATCTTGTACAACGATGAAACGCCTATCGAGGACAACCTGCGCAAATGGATTAACAATCCGCAGGACGTCAAATCGGGCGCCATGATGCCTAGCGCGGCGGATAACGGCTTAACGCCGGAGCAAATCGACGGCATCGCCAAATATTTGGCGGAATATAAGCTCAATTACGAGCAATAATCATGCGGGAATTTTGAAGGGGGTACGCGGTCTTGTCTGCACACGCACACGCGCATAAGGTCAAGCGATATACGGGCTTGATGGATTGGCTGACGACCGTCGACCATAAGAAGATCGGCATTCTGTACATGATTGCAGGTTTGTTCTTCTTCCTGATCGGCGGCTTGGAAGCGATCGTTATCCGGGTTCAATTAATGAAGCCGATGAACGACGTCGTCTCCGGGGACACATTCAACGAATTAATTACGATGCACGGTACTACAATGATCTTCCTTGCGGCGATGCCGCTGCTGTTCGCCCTGATGAACGCGGTTATTCCGCTTCAAATCGGCGCGCGCGACGTCGCGTTCCCGTTCCTGAACTCGCTTGGATTCTGGACCTTCTTCTTCGGGGGCGTGCTGCTGAACCTGAGCTGGTTCGCGAACGCCGTGCCTGATGCGGGATGGACCTCATACGTACCGCTGGCCGGGCCGACGTTCAACTCGGGGCACGGGGTCGATTATTACGTAATCGGTCTTCAGATAGCGGGTATTGGTACGCTGCTCGGGGGTATTAACTTCATGGCGACGATCATCAACATGCGTGCGCCAGGGTTGTCCTTCATGCGGTTGCCGATGTTCACATGGACGATTTTCATTACGTCCGCTTTGATCGTGTTCGCATTCCCTGTCCTCACGGTAGGTTTGGTCGCCTTGATGTTCGACCGGCTGTTCGAAGCTAATTTCTTCGAAACCGGCAACGGAGGCAGCTCCGTATTGTGGGAACACATCTTCTGGGTGTTCGGTCACCCCGAGGTATACATTCTGATTTTGCCGGCGTTCGGCGTTATTTCCGAAGTCGTCAGTACGTTCTCCCGTAAGCGGTTGTTCGGTTATAGCTCCATGGTATTCGCGACCGTACTGATCGCGTTCCTGGGCTTCATGGTATGGGCGCATCACATGTTCACGACGGGACTTGGTCCGGTAGCGAACGGTCTGTTCTCCATCGCCACGATGTTGATCGCCGTACCGACCGGGGTTAAGATCTTCAACTGGCTGTTCACGCTGTGGGGCGGATCGATCCGCTTCACGACGGCAAGCTTGTTCGCGATCGGATTCATTCCGACGTTCGTAATGGGCGGAGTAACCGGCGTTATGCTGGCATCCGCGCCTGCGGACTTCCAATATCACGACAGCTACTTCGTAGTCGCTCACTTCCACTACGTTATCGTCGGCGGCTTGATCTTCGGTATTTTCTCCGGCTTGCACTACTGGTGGCCGAAGATGTTCGGACGAATGCTTAACGAAGGTATCGGCAAAATCACGTTTTGGACGTTCTTTACGGGCTTCCACCTTACGTTCTTCGTACAGCATTTCCTTGGCTTGCTCGGTATGCCGCGTCGCGTATTCACGTACTTGCCTAACCAAGGCTTCGATACGATGAACATGATCAGTACCTTCGGCGCGTTCTTCATGGGCATCGGTACGATCGCGTTCTTACTTAACATCTTCATCACATGGTCGAAACCGCGCAACGCGGCAGCCGACGCTTGGGAAGATGGACGTTCGCTGGAGTGGACGATTCCTTCGCCGCCTCCGGAGTACAACTTCAAGCAAACTCCGCTCGTACGCGGATACGATGCTTGGTGGAAAGAAAAGATGGAAGGCAAGACGGCTATGACGCCGGCCGAGCCGGTAGGCCCGATTCACATGCCTTCGCCGTCGATTCTGCCGCTTTACATGAGTATCGGATTGTTCATCGCGGGCTACGGATTTATGTATGATAATCTCTTCGTCGGCGGCGCTGGACTGTTGATCACTTTCTCGGGCATGTTCCTTCGTTCCGTATTCGACGATCACGGCTTCCATATCGAGCCGGAAGATCAGGATAAGGGGGTACACGCATGAGTGCACACGATCACGCCGAAGGGCAATTGCCGCACCAACCGGAAACAGCAACGATGGAAGGCCGCAATAAGATTCTCGGCTTCTGGATCTTCCTCGGCGCGGAAACCGTCCTGTTCGGAACTTTGTTCTCCGCGTTCCTGGCTTTGCGCCACAACGTAATGGATGGACCGCATGCCTCCGAGCTCTTCGAGCTTCCGATGGTATTCGCGGCAACGATGATTTTGCTTACGTCCAGCTTGACGAGCGTGTTCGCCGTTCAAGCGCTGCATAGCCATAAGAAACAAGCGATGGTCGGCTGGCTGATCGTCACGATCTTGCTCGGACTTTGCTTCCTTGGACTCGAGATTTACGAATTCAAGAACTACGTGCATGAAGGCCACGGCTTTACGACAAGCGCGTTCAGCTCCTCCTTCTACACGTTGGTCGGCTTCCACGGAGCTCACGTAGCGTTCGGGGTATTGTGGATCGGATTGTTGATCGCTCAAATTTACAAAAAGGGCCTTACGGTCGTTACGGCTCCGAAAATTTACGTATCGGCGATCTACTGGCACTTTATCGACGTCGTATGGGTATTCATCTTCACCGTTGTTTACTTGATGGGAAAGGTGGGCTAATCGCATGTCGAGCAACCATTCGGCTACCGGCGAAGAAGCTAAGCGCCACAGAACGGAAGGGCCTAAGAAGCATATCGTCGCTTTCGTAATGTCCCTAGCGCTTACGATTATCGCTTTCGCGGCCGTTGCCGCCGGTGAAATCAACACGACGTTCACGTATATCATCATCGTAGGGATGGCGATTTTACAGGTTTTCGTACAAATGGCGTTCTGGATGCACATGAAGGATCGCGGACATGTGTTCCCGATCATCGCAATATTAACCGGCGTATTCATCGTAATAACGATGGTTATTATGGCGACCTATTGGGTATGGTGGTAATACGGAGTTAAATCGCAGAGAGGCGGGCCACAATCCGACCTCTCTTTTTTTAATGAATGCAGGCTATTAGGAAGGAGGATCTAACGGATGTGGGGTTTACAATATTTCTCGTTCCGCGATTTGTGGAGTCCGTTGTTCATGGTGTTCATGATGGCGGTTATTGTCTTGTACGCGTTCGTCGTAGGGCCATGGAGACTGCGGTTCAAAGATAGTACGCCTGTGTCGTGGGGCAGACAATTCTCGTTCATCCTGGCGGCGTTCTTGATCTATTTGACGCAAGGCGGCCCGCTTAGCTTGCTTGGCCATTTGATGTTCACTTTCCATATGACGAATATGGCGGTTTCGTACATGATCGTTCCGCCTTTATTGTTGTTCGGTATTCCGGACTGGTTGTGGCGGAATATATTCGGACTTAAATTCTGGCGTCCGCTACGTGTGTTCATGAATCCGATCGTAAGCTTGGCATTGTTCATCCTGCTATTCTCGTTCTATCACATGCCGGACAATCACGACTGGATCATGACTCATTTTACGGTGCACCGGCTGTATTATATCGCGCTTCTCATCTCCTCGATCATTATGTGGTGGCACGTGTTTTTGCCGGTACCGGAGTGGAGAAGAATATCGCCGCTTATCACGCTTGGCTATATTTTCTTGGGCGGGCTGCTGCTGACGCCGGCTTGCGTAATGATTATTTTCGCGGAAAATCCTTTGTTCGCGGTGTACAACGATCCGCAGGTGTGGGTTAAGGCGATGGGCTATTGCGTATCCGGCGATCCGGCGGCTATGTTAAGCAAGTTCGATGGACCGGCGTTCTTCAATATGATGAGCGCGCACGACGATCAACAGCTCGGCGGCATTATTATGAAGCTTCTGCAGGAATTCGTGAACGCGGTCGCCTTGTATATGGTATTCATGCAATGGTATCGCAGAGAGCGTGCGAGCGAGGACGAACCGTCCATGGAGCTTGCGGGCGTCGATCCGGCAGGAATGAACAATGTGTGACGCCTGTGTCGAACCGTTGAAGTAGGGCGTCGGGGCAGGTACAATAGCTATAGTTGTATTAGTAAAGACGTAGCGATGGAGCGGTGACCTTACATGTCGGTATTCGATATTTTTCCATTAATCAGTACGAGCTTTATCGCGCTTAGCGGGATTTTGGTAGCGATTGGTTGGCGCCTTATTATTCAGGGCAAGCGCGAGGCGCATGAGAAAGTGATGCTGGCGGCTGCCGTCGCGGCTTCCTTGTTCTTCATCATCTACGTGTCGCGTACGATCTTCGTCGGCAATACGATGTTTAACGGGCCGGAAAGTCTGAAGAAGATCTACTTGGTCTTCTTGCTGTTCCACATCGTGCTTGCGACGGTAGCTGCGATATTCGGCATTACGACGCTGACGTTAGCGTTCCGCAAAAGCTTCGCGAAGCATCGCAAGTGGGGCCGCAAGACGGCGGTCATCTGGTTCGCGACCGCGATCACCGGCGTAACGGTATACGTGCTCTTGTATCTCTGCTATCCAGGCGGACATACGAAACCGGTTATCGACGCGATCTTCGGGTAAAAAGAGAAACTGCCTCAGAGCTATGGCTCTGGGGCAGTTTTTTTGTTATCTGTGGCAGCGAATGTGAGTGCTAATATCGTCGAAATCGATCATTTCCTAGGAAATAACATCACCATATGTGCTTATTTCGCCGCAACCGAGCTGTTCATGCAGTAACCCCTACTCTACCTGCCTTGTGCGCTCACCTTCCGAGCCATAATCTTGCTCATCGCGTGCTGGTGAGGAATGCCCGAGGAGTTGCAATCGAACACGATCTCCGAGCTGTCCAGGATAAGCCAGTCGCGATAGTGGGCGAGCAGTTCGCCGGAGTACCATTTGTGAGCGTTCGGTTCTTTTTCGGGGGGCGGGGCGATGAACGGCTTTTGGATGAATACGTTAAAGACGTGCGCGCCGCCTTCGTTCGTGAACTGCTTATAGTTAGCGAAAATCTCGTCTCGGAACTCCGGCTTCATATAGTGCAGAACGCCGCTGGAGTACAAAATATCGAAGGGTGTATCCAGACGATAATCCAATAGGTCCGCCTTGAACGCATGGACGTGTACGCCGACCTGATCGGCGAGCCGCTTCGTCTTCTCGACGCCGGCGTCCGTCACGTCGAACGCGGTTACCTCGTAACCGTTCCGCGCGAAAAACACCGCGTCTTTCCCTTCCCCGCAGCCTATGTCCAGCAACCGCAGCCGCCTCGTCGGAGGAATCTTCCGAAGTACTTCATAACAGGCGCTGTTCGGCTCCGTACCCCAGTAATAGTCCTCCGTCTTGTATTCTTCCTCATAGATCGTAATCGGCTTTTGCTGTGATACGTATCCCATTAACTTATCGATGCTTACCTGCAACGTCCTCGATAGCTCCGGAAGCAACGAGATGTCGGGCATCGTCTGTGCGTTCTCCCATTTGGATACGGCCTGAAAAGACAGTCCGAGAATTTGCGCGAGCTCCTCCTGCGTTAACCCTCTCTCTTTACGGTAAGTGCTAATGTTCCGTGCGAGCTGCTGCTTCATCGCGTTCACGCTCCTTAATTACCCCCATTCTATTGGATTGCGCTAGAGGGAACAATAACCTCGCGATTGAATTTAGGGAACATTCAACCGGCAGTTGAATGCGCAATCGGACAAACCCAGTCATGTTCGCGCGACACCGCTAATATATTAGAGTGATCGATAGCATCGGAATAGTTCGCATGGCTGCCGAAAGGGTGAAGCGTATGTTGCATATCGTCGCCTGCATTAAACAGGTGCCGGATACGAAGATCATCAAGATGAACCCGAAGACGAATACGATGGACCGTTCCAGCGCGCCGGCCATCTTGAATCCTTACGACGCGCATGCGGTGGAGGAAGCTGTTCGATTGCGCGCCCGTTACGGAGGCGTCGTCTCGGTATTGACGATGGGGCCGCCGCCGGCGGTGAAAGCGATCAAGAAGTGCATCGAGATCGGCGCCGACGAAGGGTACATGATTACAGACCGGGCGTTCGCGGGCGCGGATACGCTCGCTACCAGCTACGCGTTGACGAAGGCGCTGGAGAAAATCGCGGCGGAAGTGCGTCCGATCGACCTTATCATCTGCGGCAAAATGACGATCGACGGAGATACCGGCCAAGTCGGTCCGGGCATTGCCCGCAGACTAGACATGCCTCCCCTTACTTCGGTCAACAAAGTGGCGGAAGTGAACCGGGAGGAAGGCTACACCATCGTGCACCGGAAGCTCGAGGACGGATATGAGGTCATTCGCTCTACGCTACCCTGTCTGTTCTCGGTAGAGAAAGAGATTAACGACGTGCCTTACTCCTCCATGCCGAATATGCTTAAGGCGGCACGTTATCAGCCGATCATCTGGTCGGTGAACGACTTGCCGGACATCGACCGGACGCAGCTAGGCTTAAAAGGATCGCCGACGATCGTCAGCTCCGTCTGGGCACCGCAAAAGCCGCAAGGCGGCAAGCTGCTCGAAGGCGAGGCGCAGCAGCAAGTCGCGCAGCTGCTGGACGTTCTGCTGACGCGTAAAGAGCTGTTCACCGCCCCGGCGGCTATCCAGCAGCCAACAGGAGGTACGCAATGAGCGACTTCAGCGATTACAAAGGAACGTGGGTATTCCTTGAAGTAAAAGACGGAGAAATCGTACCCGTATCGCTAGAATTGTTAGGAGCCGGACGCCAATTGGCGGACAAGCGTACCACGCAATTGGCCGGAGTACTAGTCGGGCATAACGTAACGCCACTTGCGAAGAAGGCGTTCGAATACGGGGCGGACGTCGTATACGTGTACGATGCTCCGATCTATCGTCACTATCGAACGGAGACGTATATGCGTGCCATCTTGGCCTGCGTGGAGAAGCATAAGCCGGAAATTTTGCTGTATGGAGCAACGTCGACCGGCAAAGATCTCGCGAGCGCGGTGGCGACGGACTTGCCGACCGGACTGACGGCGGATACGACCCAGCTCGACGTCGAGGCGGATACCGGGTTACTGCTCGCTAGCCGACCGGCGTTCGGCGGCAACATTATGGCGACGATTTTATGCAAGAAGTATAGACCGCAAATGGCTACCGTTCGCGCGAAGGTGATGAAGCCGCTCGCTCGCGAGCCCGGCCGCGCGGGAACGGTAATCGAAGAATCGATTCCGCTGGAGGAAGCAGACATCCGTACGAAGGTGCTGGAGATCGTCCGCGCGACGACGCATCGCGTGCGGATCGACGAGGCGGATATTATCGTCGCCGGCGGCAAAGGGCTCGGCGGACCTGCAGGCTTCCAGCTTATACATCGGCTCGCGGAGACGATCGGGGCCGCGGTGGGCGCAAGCCGCGACGTCGTCGAAGCAGGATGGGTCGAGCATCACCACCAAGTCGGCCAGACCGGCGTCACGGTAACGCCTAAGATCTACTTCGCCATCGGCATCTCGGGAGCTATCCAGCATATCGTAGGGATGCAAAACTCCGGACTCATCATCGCGATTAACAAGGATCCTAACGCGGCGATTTTCCAATGTTGCCATTACGGCATTGTCGGGGACGCGCTCGCCATCGTGCCTCTCTTGATCGAAGCTTTCAAAACCGCATTAACGAAAGGAGAGTTGGCCGATGCCGGAAAAGTTTGACGCGATCGTAGTCGGGGCTGGTCCCGCGGGCATTGCCTGCGCTTACGAGCTGGCGAAAGCAGGCGTCAGCGTCTTATTGATCGAGCGCGGCGAGTACCCGGGTTCGAAAAACGTCATGGGCGGCGTGCTCTATCGCAAAATGATGGAGGACATCGTGCCAGGCTTCCATAAGGAAGCGCCGCTTGAGCGACCGATCGTGGAGCAACGCTTCATGATGATGGACAAAGCTTCGGCGGTCACTTTCTCCTACAAAGGGATGGAATGGGCGGAGGAGCCGTTCAACAACTTCACGGTACTCCGCGCGAAGTTCGATCAGTGGTTCGCTCAGAAGGCGGTGGAGCAAGGCGCGCTGCTCGTCTGCGAGACGGTCGTCCTATCCTGCATCGTCGAGAACGGCAAGGTCGTCGGCGTGCGTACGGACCGGCCAGACGGAGAAATCAGGGCCGATGTCGTCGTGCTCGCGGACGGCGTGAACTCGCTGCTCGCCAAGTCGCTCGGCTTCCACAAGGAGTTCCGTCCGGACGAAGTCGCGCTCGCCACGATGGAGATTTTGAAACTGGACAAGAAGATCATCGAGGACCGCTTTAGCTTGGAAGAAGGCCAAGGCTGCACGATCGAGCTGTTCGGAGACGCGACCAAAGGCATTCTCGGCACCGGATTCCTGTACACGAATAAAGATACGCTGAGCATCGGCGTCGGAACGTTACTATCCGGACTTATCAAGCATAAGATAAAACCATACGAATTGATGGAGTACGTCAAGCGGCATCCGATGATTAGACCTTATATCCAAGGAGGCGAACCGCAGGAGTACCTGGCCCACTTGATTCCTGAAGGCGGTTTCAAGTCGATTCCGAAGGTCGTCGGCGCGGGCGTGCTCGTCGTCGGAGACGCGGCTCAGCTCGTTAACGCGATCCACCGCGAAGGTTCGAACATGGCGATGACGTCGGGACGTCTTGCGGCGGAGACGATTATCGCCGCCAAGGGGCGCGAGGATTTTTCGGAAGCTTCGCTGGATGAGTACCGCAAGTCGCTCATGGGAAGCTTCGTCGGGCAGGATATGAAGAAGTACAAGGACGCCACCCATCATTTCGACAAGTTCCCGCAATACTTCGAGCAGTACATTCCGATGATGAACCGCGCCGCCAGCCAGATGCTCACGGTCGACGGAGCGTCGAAACGGGAGAAGCAGAAGAAGATTTGGCGCGACATCGGCAACTTTAGGCAGAAATTCAGAATAGCCAAAGACTTTTATCGGGCTTGGAGAGTGATGAAGTGATGAGTGAACCGTCTGCGGCAGGTAAAGCCGCAAGCATTGAAGAGAAGCAGTATTTGCTGAGGTTCAACGCGGATACGCAGTCTCACTTGCACGTAATGGACGCGAACGTCTGCTTGACGAGTTGCCCGGATAAAATATGCACCATTTTCTGCCCGGCAGAGGTGTACAAGTGGGAAGATATCCGGATGCACGTCGGTTACGAGGGCTGTCACGAATGCGGAAGCTGCCGGATCGGGTGTCCGCATCAGAACATCAAGTGGGTGTACCCTAAGGGTGGGCACGGCATCGTTTTTCGACTCGGGTGAGAGGGGAAGAGCGCATGTTGAAGATCGGGGATAGCGTCGAGTTTCTGAAGGACGGCACGAAGGGTATTATTATGGAGGTTCACGATAACCTGTACCATATCATCTGGGAAGATCACTTCAGCAGCTGGGAGTACGGCGAGACGCTGCGCAAAATGGAAGCCTATCCGTCGAAATGACGGGTAGGTTTTTTTTGTTGTGCGGTTGTGATCCCTATGCGAGAATCATGGAAAAGGGGGAGATGGAATGAAATTCCTGAAATTGATATTCGTATGCGCGCTGCTCGCGCTCAGCTTGACCGCATGCTTCGGATCGGACGAGCCGAAGGGGGACGGCGAACCGGTTGCATCGAACGAACCGAAAAGGACGAACGAAACGACCCCGGACGCCTCTTCGGAGCCACCTGCAACTTCGGCGAGCCCGACCGAAACGGAGGCAACGGAGGCGGCGGGAACGCCCGAAGCCATTACGCTGCACGCGCTATTCGGCGAGACGACGTTCGAACGCCCCGTCGGCTTCGCTACTCGCAAAGATCATCCGCGCGACATTTACATAATCGAACAAGCTGGGCGTATCGTCGGCATGAATCTCGATCGTCCGAAGGATAAACCGGCAGTTCTCCTGGATATTTCGGACCGTGTCTATGCGGAAGGCGACGAACAGGGACTGCTCGGCTTGGCGTTCCATCCGAACGATCCGGGGAAAGCCTACGTGAACTATACGACGAAGACGCATACCGTTATTGCCCGGTTCGATGCCCCCGCGGATGATCCCGAGCGTTTGGACCCGTTGAGCGAGGAGCAATTGCTCACGTTCAAGCAGCCTTACGCGAATCACAACGGCGGCCAGTTGGCGTTCGGTCCGGACGGCTACTTGTATATCGGGACGGGGGACGGCGGCAGCGCCGGAGATCCTCATAATAATGCGCAGAACTTGAACAGCTATCTCGGCAAAATATTGCGAATCGACGTCGATCGATTCGCGGAAGGGTTATCGTACGGGTTTCCCGCGGACAATCCTTTCTTGAAGGACGGTTTGCCCGAAATATACGCATACGGTCTTCGGAACCCGTGGCGATTCAGCTTCGACGAGGCGACAGGGAAGCTATGGACGGCGGACGTCGGGCAAAACCGCTACGAGGAAATCGATCTCGTGGAGAAGGGCGGCAATTACGGTTGGCGCATTCAAGAGGGAACGGCATGCTTTAATCCGCAGGAAAACTGCGAGACGGACGGTCTGAAGCAGCCGATCTACACGTACGGCAGAGATGCGGGCGTATCGGTAACGGGCGGCTACGTGTATCGCGGGAAGTCGCGGCCGGATTTGACCGGCTGGTACGTGTTCGGCGACTACGGTTCCGGCACGATCTGGGTGCTCCGGCAACGGGAGGACGGATCCGCGGAAGTGTTGGACTTATTGGCGTCAGAGGAGAACCTTACCTCGTTCGGAGAGGATGCCGACGGGGAGTTGTATATTTGTACGCAGGAAGGTCGAATTATGCAGATTAGATAAATATTATAGCGAGATTTGATATTCTTTGGAACATCTTTAAGTGATAAACATAGACTTAACGCCTAATTCCCACTATAATACTAATGATTAATTAGGAGATATTTCCTATCTATTTCATTCTATGGAGGATGATTCGGACGTGCAATGTACTCAATGCGGACATATCAATCAATCAGGTAAATTTTGCGTTAAATGCGGCGCTAGTTTAGAAGCCGCGGCGGCCGCCGCAGGGGCGAACCCAGGTTTCCCGCAAGGCGTACCGCAACAACAGACTGCAGTGCAGCCTCCTTATGCGCAGCCAGGCGCTTATGCAGGGCAAGCTCAACCGCAATACGGCCAACCGGCGCAATTCAATCAACCGAACCCGCAGCTGCAGCAAGCTAAGCAAGTCGCGAACCAATTTTTCAACTTGTTCGGACAAGCTTTGAAGCGTCCTATGCGCGTCAGCGAGCAGACGAACGCCGGCCAAATGGCCAGCGGCATCATCTCTTTGGTGCTTTTCGCGTTGTTGGCTCCGCTAACCGTGTACTTCTTGTTTAAAAGCAATGCTAATGGGGAAAGCGTTCCTTTTGGTGAATTCGCGCTTCGGCCGTTCGCCTTCATGCTCTTCATCGTTCTCGCGGCAAACACGCTTATCTTCGTAACTTTGAAGTTTGGCAACGTCGTACGTAGCTACAAGGAAGTGCTAGCACGCTTTGGCGCTTACTCGGTTCCTGCAGTAGCGATTGTTTTCGTTGCTTTCTTATTGTCCTTGATGGACGCAAATTTGACGTTCGATATTAGCATTCTCGGAATCGGCATTGTAGCATGGATTCTTGGGATCGGCTTTACGGTATACAGCTATAAGTCGGAGAACACGGGCGGACTGGATGCATTCTACGGCGCATTGCTTTCCATCGCTATTACGGTCCTGCTAGTTTTCCTACTAAAAGATGTGTTGAGCAATATCTACGTGATGGTATTCCGATTAATGCTGATTAGAGTTATCATGGGCGGCAGCGACAATAGCTCCGATGATGATTCGGGGCTTAGTGGGCTTAACGATCTCTTGGACATGTTGAACTAAGCAAGTAGCAACTAGCCAGCGCACGACGATTATGCGAGAAAAAGGTGATTGGCATCTCTACTATACATTTCTGCAAACAATGCGGTCACAAAATGGACGGAGACTTCGCGTTCTGTCCGGAGTGCGGCACTCCGACGGCTTCGGCGGTTTCGCAGCCGCAAGAGCCGCAAGCGCAGCAGACAACCCAATATTACGCGCCTGCGCCGCAGCAACCGCAGTATCAGTACCAGCCGCAGGATAACGGTCAACAGCCGTTATTCCCGCCGGTGCAACCGGATGATTTTCCTCCACTGACAGCTAATCTTCCGAGAAAGCCGCTCTCGAAAGCAGCTATCATCTCGATCATAAGCGGAGTCGTTGTCATCTTGCTTGTCGTAGGCGCTTATTTCCTCGGCAAATACATGACCGACGAAGATCGTCTCATCACCAAATTCGAGAAGATGGCGACGGAAGGTGACGGGGAGAAGCTGTACAAGCTTCTGTCGGCGTCCAACGAAGACATCAAGCTCGATCAGAAGACCGCCGATGCGATGGCTGCTTACCTCAAAGACAACGAGGACGTCGTCCAAGATCTCGTCGAAGAGCTCCGTTCCGAGGCGACGGATCTCAAATCCGGCGACGTCGAGACGTTCAGCACGGAGGACGATGCGCCGTTCGTCTATTTGGAGAAAAAAGTCAAGAAGAAGTGGTTGCTCTATAACGACTACGAGTTGAAGGTCAAACGTTATATGATTCCGGTAAGCTCGAACTTCGAAGGCGCTCAAATCGTAGTAAACGGAGAGCAAGCGGCAGGGGTGGAAGCGGACGGCTCGGCAGTCGAAGTCGGACCGCTTCTGCCAGGCAACTACGAAGTTAAAGTCGTCTATGAGGGCGAGTACACGACGCTCGAGAACAAGCAGAACGTCAGCTTGTTCCCGATGGCGGAATACGACGACGAAGTGCTCCTGGATCTGCAAGGCGACTACGTCTACGTGTATTCGGACAACGCTTCCGCCGAAATCTATATTAACGGCAAAGACATCGGCCTGAAGGCGGACGGCAATCAGGAAATCGGACCGATCGCGATGGACGGTTCGAACACGATGTACGTGCAAGCGGAATATCCTTGGGGTTCGGTGAAGAGCGAAGAGCAGCCGGTCTCGAGCGAAGAGATGAGCTTCCATATCGACCCGTTGACGGATGACGTGAAGGAAGCGATTATGACGTCTTCGAACGATTTCGTGAAAAATTGGATGCAGGCGACGCAAGAGAAAAACCCGGCGCTTGCTACCAACTTGAACGATTATATGCTCGAGCGGATGAACAATAACTTGTCCTCGCTCGAGTACTACAGCGAAGTGTATATCGGCGAATTGACGCGAATGACCTACGACCTGGATAGCTTCCAGCTCTATGCGAACGGCAACGACAGCTATACGGCTTCGGTCAAAGTGCGCGAAGAGACGAACGAAGCGACGGCGAGCATGGAAAGCGACTACGAGCTGGCGCCGGTAACGTCGGATATCCAGTACCTGCTGGAATATCAGAACGGCTCGTGGATCATTACGGATGCTTATACGATTTACGACTTTAGCACGACTAACACCAAAGAGTATTAATAAGCGATAATAGGGTTGTCTCGTTGGCCGGTTTGCGGCTAGTGGGGCGACCCTATTCTATTGCGCGAAGGAGAGACCGTGATGAGTAAACAGCCGAAAATTGCCGTTATCGGAAGCTTGAACATGGACATCGTCGTCGAGGTGGACACTCCGCCGCAAGCCGGCGAGACGAAATTCGGTTCAAGCGTGCGCTTCGTTCCAGGCGGCAAAGGGGCAAACCAAGCCTATGCGCTCGCCAAGCTGGGCGCGAATACGACGATGGTCGGCGCGGTCGGACAAGACGCGTTCGGCGATCAGATCATCGGGGCTATGCGGCAAGCCGGCGTACATATGGATAGCGTGAAGCGAGTCGCGGAGGCGCCTACGGGAGTCGCGTCTATTTTACTTGCGGAGCAAGACAACAGGATTATCGTCATTCCGGGCGCAAATGGATTATGCATGCCAAGCGATGTCGATGCTAATATCGATGTAATTGCTAATGCGGATGTCGTGCTCGTTCAGCTAGAAATTCCGATGGAGACGGTAATACACGCGGTTCGAGCGGCTAAGCGCTTGGGAAAGACGGTTATCGTGAATCCGGCTCCAGCCAGAGCTTTGCCGGAGACGTTGCTGAGGGAGATCGATTATTTGACGCCGAATCAAATCGAACTCGGGGTCGTCGGCGGGAACGTTGCGGCCGAAGAAGATGTGGTAGAAGCGATGAGAGGGCTGCAACGGCAAGGCGTTCGGAATGTAGTAACGACGCTCGGAGCTAAAGGGTGCGCCTTTGTTGACGAAAATGGTGAGAGCGGATTCGTCGCGGGTTATAAGGTCGATGTCGTCGATACGACCGGCGCGGGGGATGCGTTCAACGCCGGGCTTGCCTACGCGATCGCAAGCGGGAGCGAGCTTCCCGATGCGGTTCGGTTTGCGGGCAAAGTCGCAGCGCTCTCCGTGACGAAGTTCGGGGCGCAAGGCGGGATGCCCGACTTGCGGTCAGTGCTTGATTTTCGCGGTTAGCGGTCCGATGGGACATATGTCCTTTCGGTTCTCGTTACCGTTACGCTAGAATGAATCGCAAGAGAGGCGGTCGCGACGGGATGAGGAAAATCAACGATCCGGATGCGTTAAAGCGCTATATGGACGCTCATCGGCTGAGCGGACTGTTCGATAGGAAGACGGAGCGGGCAATGGAGCTGTTCTCGTTCGACCGCGGAGAGATTATCTGCTCGTCCGGGGATCAGCTTATGCATTTATTTTTGCTCGTTGAAGGAAGAATAAAGGTTTACAAAGTGTTGCCCAACGGGAAGTCGATCCTAATCCGATTTTATAATCCGCTTAGCACGATCGGCGATCTGGAGATGCTCAGCGATATTCCTGCCAGAAGCACGGTAGAATCGGTGAACGAGACTTGCTTCATCGGCATTAGCCGGCAAGCGATGGCGGATACGGCGAACGAAGACCCCGCGTTTTTGCGGTTCATCGTAAAGCAGCTCGCGAACAAGCTGGATACGTTCTCGAACGCTTCGAGCTTGAATTTGCTCTACCCTGTGGAGACGAGATTCGCGAGTTACCTCGTGTCGATTACGTCGGACGAGAACGGCCGCGAGCAGATCGAAGAGCTGAAGACGTCCAAACTTACGGAAATCGCGGAGCTGTTAGGCACGAGCTACCGGCATTTGAACCGGGTCATTACGCAATTCGCGAGAGACGGATTGGTGGAACGAAAGAGGGGCGCGCTCTTCATTAAAGATCTCGATCGCTTGAGGGCGCTCTCGAACGGGAATTTGTACAGTTGAATGCGGGGGAAGCAATATGATAGGCATCATCTATTCGATAGTCGCGGGCTTGTTCGTCAGCTTGCAAGGGATATTCAACGTGAGGCTAAGCGAGAAGACAAGCTTCTGGTTCACGAACACGTGGGTGCATGGGACCGGGTTTCTGCTCTCGCTTATTGTGTTGTGGATGCTGAAGGACGGCGGCGCGGTTAAGCTGGGGTCCGTGAACAAGCTGTATTTGCTCGGCGGCTGCATGGGCGTCGTCATCGTGTTCACGGCGATGAAATCGGTGTCCGCGCTCGGTCCGGCGTACGCCATCGCGATTATGCTGATCGTACAGCTTATCGCGACGCTCGCGATCGAGAGTTACGGACTATTCGGCGTCGATCGTATCGCGATCTCGGCGAACCGTTTGATCGGTATCGGCATCATGATCGCGGGCATCATCGTGTTCAAGTACAAGTAAATAAAAAACGCGCCTGGAATAGGCGCGCGTTACAACTTAATGTTTCGCGGAATCTTCCGCGAACTGGCTTAAGAACGGCTTCGGAATCGGCGATTCGAAGCGCATCAGCTGGCCTGTCGTCGGATGCTCGAACGAGAGCACACGGGCGTGCAAGCCGAGTCTGCCGATCGACTTCGATTTTGCTCCGTATTTCTTATCCCCTACGACCGGATGACCGATATCTTGCATGTGCACGCGAATTTGATTTTTGCGTCCGGTTTCCAAATTCACCTCGAGCAGAGAGTACGCTCTGCTCGCCTTCAGCACCTTGTAATGCGTAACGGCATGCTGGCCGTCGTTCGAGTTCTGGCTGGAGTACATCTTCAGCGTGGAGCTCTCCTTAAGCCACGAGGTGATCGTGCCTTGCGACTTCTTCACTAATCCTTCGACTAAAGCCACGTAAGATCTTTCCTTAACGACCTCGCTCCAGTTGTCTTGCATCTTCTGTTGTACGCGTTCGCTCTTGGCGAACATCATGACGCCGGACGTTTCCCGATCCAACCGGTGCAACACGAAAATCCGGTTTTTCTCGTTCTTCAATCGGACATGCGCTGTTAGTTGTCGGTAAGCGGTCAGTTCCGTTTCCTGCTCCGTCGCGATAGACAGCAGTCCGGCATCTTTGTACACGACGATGACGTCATCGTCCTCGTGCAGGATGCGCAGCCCGATCAGCCCCGGTGCCGTCGTTTTCTTGTCTTTGCTGATGCTGACGATCTGTCCGGGTTTAAGCGGGTGATTATATTTCGTCTCGACGCGATCGTCTACCGACACTTGCCCGTGCGCTAGTATCGATTTTACAGAGTTGCGCCCTTGTCCGGCAAGCTTGTCCAGCAGGAAAAGCAGCAATTCGGTCGGTTCGGTTACCGCGAATTGCCTCGCGGGCGTCGTCTTGCGCGGTAAAGCCCCGCCTTGGCGGCGGGGCGAAGGTCCGTTGCGTTTCATCTTCTTAATCTATCCTCTCGCTTATAAGGTGTAGCCGGCTTCGATCAGGTTACGGATGAATTGCACCGCTTCGGCACGGGTCAGCGGATCGCTTCCCGCGTAGCCTGCGACGGTGGCGGCCGTCTTGCCTTTGGAATAGCCGTTGTCGAGCAAATATTGGATCGCTCTGTCGCCGGTATAGTTCAAACCTTTGGCCGCGGCGATGAGCTCGGCGACGGACTGGCGGTCCATCGGTAGATGCCGGAGCTTCTGGTCAGTGCTCCCAGCTAAATTATACCCGTTATTCGTCGCATAGTCATAATAATTAGTCGACCACTCCTCGCCGTCGTCCGGCGGAGGGATCGGAACGCCCTGGGAAGCCAGTAGCATCTTGAGCATTTCTTCTTCCTTCACGTCGTCTTCGGGTCTGAACGGGCCTTTAATATCGCTGACGATTCCTTTACCCGCCGCCCATTCGATGGAGGCTTTCGCCCAGTGCTTGGCAATATCGGTGAAGCGTGTCGCTGGCGTAGTCGCGGCGCTAGGGACATAGTGCTCGGCACTCATGAACTCGACCGTGTAGCGAACGGTTTTGGAGGCTCCGCTAGTCGACTTGAGCCCTGTAATCGCGATCTCGTACTTGTCGCCAGCGCGATAAGCATCGACGCCTTCCGGTCGGAAAATAATGGCCGGGCCGCTACCGTAGTAGCTGTTCTCGACGTTCAAATAAGCGCCGCTGACCGTCGCGTTATAGCTGCCGGGGGCTATCGTCCATTGCTTGCCGTCGCGCTGCCGTTTCAGCGTAACTTGGATGTTCTTCTTAATCGGATCGGCGAATTCGTCCGGATTAATGCTTACCGACCAAGCATAGTTGGCCCCGAACGCTTCGATGGGAAACAAGCCTGCCGCAGGGTAGGCGATGTAATGATAATCTACCTTTGTCTTGCGGTTCATATCGAACACTTGCAGCGCGGAGAAGCTCGTATCGTCGGCGCTCTCGGCTTGTCCGATGCCGATCTCCTGCAACGGCGGATTCAGAATCCAGCGGCGATGTCCGACTCTGTCGAGGTTGCCGACATCGGAATCTTCCATGTATGCATCGATCGAGCGCGCGACGATATGGTCGTCGTACCCGTAGGAGGAATAAATGTTGGACGATGAAGTCGAGTCGTAGCCTTGCTTATAGAAGTCATCGGGCATGTCGCTAATTTTTTTGGGCGTATGGGTTAAATAACCGGTGGCCGCTAGCAATACAGCGCCATACTGGGCTTGCGCGTTGAGCGCGGCGGTTGCTTTCAAGTCGTAGGGGAGTCCGCTGATGAAGCGATAGAAATTGACCGCGTTCACGCCATCTTGGATATAATCGGCGCGCAAGGCACCTGCGCTATAAGGTTTAACCGTCTTGGGAGCAACGGAATAAGGCTTCTTGAAATCGGCTTTCGGATGCATAAGCTTAGCCCACATGTCCGCGATTTGTTCGCCGCTGCGGGAAGGGAGTCCGCTGTCCGTCCCGTTGTCCGCGGCGGAAGAAAGCGGCGTAGTCGAGAGAGGCGTGAGCGGCGTGGATAGGAGAACGGTTAGTATTAGGAGCGTTATGAGTTTCCGGTACATGGTGATTCCTCGCTTTCCTGGCGTGAGACGATGTCGAATTCGCACCTTTCTCTTTTCGCGATGGAAGCGGGGGATTCCTGTTTAACTAATCTTTATGAGCATAATCTCAGAACCGAGATTGACGACCAGCGTTTTCCATATTATAGTGTGTATATCGTTATACACACATGAACAATGTGGGGAGAGGGTAGATCAGATGAGTTACTGGCAGGCTGCTAGGATGCTGTCCGGTCATTTGTGGCGCAGAGAGTGGCTAGGCGTATTAGGAACGTTGGCATTTAGCCTCTATATGGGAAGCGTGATGAGCATCAACGTTGGACAATTGTTCAGCGGAGACGAGGTTGCGGTAGGGCTGCGCGTCATGGTGGATTGGTTGTATCTCGTTCTGGTCCCTATATTCGGTACGGTCATGAACTGCACGATCTTCAGCATCTGGCGCAACGACTTGTTTACTAAGAAGCTGGCCATCCTGCGCGCGTATCCGATCCCGGTATCGGTCATTGTAGGCTCGAGAATCGGTCAATCCGTGGTCATGGTCGTTACTAATATCGCGATCGCGCTGTCGTTGCAATATGCTTTAGCGCCGGATTTAAGAGCTGCCGTATCCGGAATACATTGGTTCGAATTCGGCGTCATTCTCGCCAGTTACAGCTTAATCGTCAACGCGTTATATATTTTGCTGGAGCAGGGCTATAGCGGCAAACGTTACGTTCAGGGGTACTTGATCTGGTTCGGGATCGTAACGGCGGGGGTAATCGCGTTAGGGTTGCTGGACTCGCATCGTCATTTCGTAACGGAAGCGCTGGGCTGGACAGAGTCCGGGGCATCCCCCGCGGTCGTTGCCTGCGCGCTGCTCTGCGCGGGAATGGCACTTGCGCTCTGCTATCGGAAGACGGTAAACCGAATCCGTTCGAGATCGATCACGTTCTAATCCAAAAATCATCATGAGAGTGGGGGTGAGCTTGTGTGGTTGCCGATCCGAATCGACGAACAACGGCCTGAACCGCTATACCACCAAATAGAAGTGCAGCTTCGCGGGCTCATCCTCGGCGGAGGGCTGGCGGAAGGAACGATGCTGCCATCGATTCGCGAGTTGGCGGGATCGTTGAAATGCAGCGCGATCACGATTAGAAGAGTGTATCAGGACTTGGAGAACGAACGATTGATTCGCACGCGGCAAGGGACGGGGACGTTCGTCACCGGAGTCGACGCTAGCGTCCGGGATGAGCATCGGCTGGAACGGGCGGTGGAGGCGTTGACGCAAGCGGTCGACGCGGGGCTTCAGCTTCAATGCACGATCGAAGAGCTCGAACGGCTAGTCCAGGAAATCATTCGCGTCAAAAAGAACGAGAGATCGGGGGGGGCGTCATGACGGCGATGCATAGCGAGGCGTTGAAGACGGCGAACGATACGGCGACCGAGGCGGCGATAGCTTGTCGAGGAGTGAGGATCGCCGGAGAGAGGTTCACGCTGGGACCGCTGCATTGCGATATCCCGCAAGGGTTCGTAACGGCGATCGTCGGAACGAACGGTTCCGGCAAAAGCACGCTTATGCGCATGCTGCTCGGAATGGAGCCGATCCAAGCCGGAGAGGCGAGCGTGATGGGCGTGCGGATCATACCGGGAGGCGACGAGCGATACAAGTCTCGGATCGGGTTTCTAGCGGAGCTTCCGAATGTTTACGAGAACCCGATGACTGCGGACGAGAAGGCGAAGTTCGCTTCGTGCTGGTATCCGACATGGGACTGGGAGCGATACCGCAGGCTTATGCGCCAATTCGAGTGCGAAGGCGACGTGAAGCTATCCAAGTTGTCGAAGGGAATGCGCCGCAAGGCGGAGCTGTCGATTACGCTAGCTCATGACCCGGAGTTGCTGCTGCTGGATGAGCCGTCTTCCGGTCTCGATCCGTTTGCTTGGCGCAAAATGCTGGATGAGCTGCAGCGTTACATGGAAGCGGGAAACCGGACGCTGCTGATCGCCTCCCACGTCACGGAGGAAGTGCGCAGGCTGGCGGACTATATTTTGTTCCTCGATCGGGGGCGTTTCCTCGGGATGTACGAGAAGGATCGCTTGTTCGATAGCTGGCGCGTGGTGATGGTTCAGCAGTCCGGCGGGGGAAGCGAGATCGAGAGCGCGCTCCGTCGTACGCCGGGCTTGCAGGGCATCGCGGAAGCCGGTCCGGGCGTCTATCGTCTGGAGATCGACGAGCCCGACCAAGGGGAACATTACGTTCGTTCTAAAGGTTATCAGGTGCTGGGAATCCAGCGCATGGAACTGGAAGATATATTAAGCTGTTTAATTCGGAAGGAGGAGACTAGACGTTGAGCCTGCTTAAAGTAGACAACATCGTGAAAAATTACGGAGACAAAACGGCTGTAAATCGACTCAGCTTCGAGGTTCAAGAGGGAGAGATTTACGGATTGCTAGGGGCGAACGGCGCCGGTAAAACGACGACGATGCGGATGGTGCTTGGACTTATTTTGCCCGATCAAGGGGACATTCGTTATCAAGGCAAAGCCTATAGCAAGGAGCAACTGAGCATGCTCGGTTATTTGCCGGAGGAACGCGGCATGTATCCGAAGCAGAAGGTCAGCGACCAAATCATTTACTTGGCGCAGCTGCGCGGCATGTCCCGCAAGGACGCCGACCGGAACTTAAAGCTATGGCTCGATAAGTTCCAAGTGCCCGAGTATTACAACAAGAAGGTCGAAGAGCTGTCCAAGGGTAATCAGCAAAAGATCCAGTTCATAGCCGCAGTCATTCATAATCCGAAGATCCTGATTCTGGACGAAGCGTTCAGCGGCCTCGATCCGGTTAACGTGGAGCTGCTCAAGTCGACGGTCAAAGAGCTTCGCGACAACGGCACGAGCATCGTATTTTCTACCCACCGGATGGAACATGTCGAGGAGCTGTGCCGCAACATTACGATTATGCATCGCTCGAATCCGGTGCTGCAGGGCCCGATCAAGGAAATTAAGAAGAAGTTTCCGCAAGAGCGCGTCGTCATTGCGGCCGAAGGCTCGATCGGCGGGTTGGACGGTATCGCCGGCGTGAAGCACGTCGTTCGTCACGAGCACGGAGGTTACGAGCTGAAGGTTCAGTCGCCGGAAGCGGGACAGCTGATTTTGCAGCATGCGCTAGCGCAAGGGCCGATCAACCGCTTCGAAATCATGGAGCCGACGCTTAACGAAATTTTCATCAAAACGGTAGGTGAGCACAATGAATAGTCTATGGACGGTCATGTCGTTCACGATGCGCACGAAGCTGCGGAACAAGGCGTTCCTCATTACGACTCTCGTATTGGCCATCTTGCTCGTCGTCGTCGGCAATTTGCCTACGCTGCTGAATAAGCTGGAGTCCGACAAGGCAACAAAGGTCGGTTACGTGCAAGGAAATCATGACGAGCTCATTCAAGGCCTTACAGTCTACTACGCGAAGCAAGAAAAGCCGGAAGTGGCGCTAGTCGCATCGAACTCGGAAGAGAGCTTGAAGACCAAACTGGATGACGGCGATATCAAAGGCTACGTGACGTTCGAAGACAATGCGGCGGTCGGATTCCCGGACGTCGTCTACCATGCGAAGAGCTCGCTCGGCTCGTCGACTGCGCAGTCGCTTACGCTCGGCTTGCAAGTCGTCAAAAACGATCTCGTCGTGAAGGGTCTTGGCCTTACGCCGGAGCAAGAAGCGTTGCTTAACGCTCCCGTAACGGTGAAGCAAGAGCAGGTGAGGTTTACCAACGAAGCGGGCAAGACGCCGGAAGAAGAAGGCACCGCGATCGGAATGACCTATATTATGATCATCTTGCTGTTCATGGCGGTCATGATCACCGGCCAGCTCATCGCGACGGAAATTACGGCCGAGAAGAGCTCGCGCGTCATGGAAATCATCGTGACGAGCGTCTCCCCGCTCAAGCAAATGTTCGGCAAAATACTAGGCACATTCGTAGTCGGCGTTACGCAGATGGCCATACTGGTCAGCGCGCTCGTCCTCAACCTCGTGCAGCAGCATAATATTGACGCGCTGAAAGACATGGGCGTCGATCTCGGAGCGGTCGATCCGAAGCTGATCGTGTTCGCCGTCTTCTTCTACTTGACCGGCTTCTTCCTGTACGCGACGCTGTTCGCGGCCGTCGGCTCGATCGTCAGCCGTACGGAAGATTTGGGTCAAGCAATTCTACCGATCACTATGCTGACGCTCGCGGGCTTCTACATCGCGATCTTCGGGCTATCGCATCCGGAGCACGCCTTTATCCGGATATGCTCGTTCATACCGTTCTTCGCACCATTTCTTATGTTCCTGCGCATTGGTCTCACCGAGCCGCCGGTATGGGAAATCGCGCTCTCCATCGGCATTTTACTGGCTGCGATCGTCTTGATCGGCTGGTTGTCCGCTAAGATCTATCGCACTGGCGTACTTATGTACGGCAAGCGGCCTTCGTTTAAAGAGTTGTTCAAGGCTATGAAGGCTTATAAGGTTTAGGGGATATGACGAAATAGTAAATAGATTATCAATTAGAGCCTATCTGGCCGGCTAACGAAAGAGTGAGCCCTGTCTCTCCAAATGGGAGATAGGGCTCTCTTTTTTTTCTGGAAATTCCGGACTATCAACATTGCCCTCAGATTATAAGAAGCGCATCCATGTTGTGCCTCTAGGGATAGAGGATTATTTGCTGTGCATATCCTGCCTCGCGGGGGACTCATTTTTTTGGCATCTAAATTTTTTGATATTAAGTCATAATTTTTTAGATTTCCAACAGCAGAATGGACGACTTATAATAGGCAGTGCCTCCCCGGACAGGCGTCGAAGATATTACGATAACCACAATTCTAACGGAGGCCTGATTCTATGAGCCATAACCTATTCTATAACGCCCATCATTCTCCGATCGGGGCGTTCTCCAGCTTCACGCTGGGATTCCCCGGAGCGAAGGGCGGTCTCGGGCTAGAGTTGGGGAAGCCGGCGGACCAGAATGTGTACATCGGGTTGCAGTCGGCGAATGACCCCCACCTCTTTCAAGCGTTGCCTTTCTTCGAATCGGACGAAGACGAAAGCAAGCGGTACGACGTGGAGAAGGAAGAAGTGGACGGAGACCCTAACACCGTCCGCATCGTGCCGTTCGCAGCCTCGGGGATACGGCGAGAGTTTCAGCTCGGAACGGACACTTGGCAAGCGGGGGACCTGACCTTCCGGATCTATTCGCAGGCCCGTCCCGTTCCCGAGCCCGACTCCGTTTCGGATCGTGAGATCAAGGACGTTCTTCTGCCCGCCGTGCTCGCCGAGTTGACGGTCGATAACCGAAGCGGCGTAACGAGTCGAAGGGCATATTTCGGGTACCAGGGGAACGATCCGTACGCCAATATGAGGTTTCTGGACGATACCACGGGAGGCACCGTCAAGGGGTTCGGGCAAGGCCGGTTGACCGCGATCGCGACCGACGATCCCTATGCCCATTCGGCTCTCGGTTTTGGACTTGATAAAATCCTCGGCGCTAAGCTGGAGGAGAATTGGAAGTTCGCGCTCGGCATGAATGGGGTATTGTTGCTTGACGTGCCGGCGGGGGCGATCCGTACGTTCCGGTTCGCCGTCTGCTTCTACCGCGGGGGAGAGGCAACGTCCGGCATCGACACGCGGTACTACTATACCAGATTATTCCGGAATATCGACGAAGTGGCGGCTTACGCGCTGTCCCGGTTCAATGACTTGAAAGCCGTCTCCGTCGATTCGGAAAGCATGCTATCGGGCGCGAACCTGAACGATGACCAGAAATTCATGCTGCGCCACGCCGTCCGCAGCTATTACGGCAGCACCCAACTGCTGTCGGGGCCTGACGGAAAGCCGATCTGGGTTGTTAACGAAGGCGAATACCGGATGATGAACACTTTCGATTTGACCGTCGACCAGCTCTTTTATGAACTGAAAATGAATCCTTGGACTGTCCGAAACGAGCTGGATCTGTTCACGGAACGATACAGCTACCGGGATACGGTCCGCTTTCCAAACGATCCGACGGAATACCCCGGGGGCATCAGCTTCACGCACGACATGGGCGTGGGCAATGTGTTCTCAAGACCGGCGTACTCCTCTTATGAAATGTTCGGGATCGACGACTGCTTTTCCCATATGACGCACGAACAGCTGGTCAACTGGGTGCTGTGCGCGGCGGTTTACGTTCACCAAACTGGGGATCAGGCATGGCTGGAAAGAAATCTCGGCAACCTGCGGGAGTGTTTCCAAAGCATGCTGAACCGGGACCACCCCGATCCGGCGAAGCGCAACGGCCTGATGGGGCTGGATAGCTCTCGCACCATGGGCGGAGCGGAAATCACCACCTATGACAGCCTTGACGTGTCTTTGGGTCAAGCCAGAAATAACATCTATATGGGTGGCAAGTGCTGGGCAGCCTACGTTGCCTTCGAGAAGCTATTCCGCGGCCAAGGGCTAGAGGAACAGTTACGGGAAGCTGGGCAGCAGGCGGAACGTTGCTCAGCCACGATCGCCGCGCATCTGATGGATGAAGGCTACATTCCCGCGGTCATCGGGGAGGGGAACGAATCCCGCATCATTCCGGCCGTAGAAGGGTTGATTTTCCCTTACATGATGGGTTGCCTAGATGCTCTGGACCTAACGGGGCGTTATGCGGATTACCTGATGGCGCTCCGAACGCATCTGAACACGGTGCTCGTTCCCGGCGTCTGCTTGTTCGCGGACGGGGGTTGGAAGCTATCCTCGACAAGCAACAACTCTTGGCTCAGCAAAATCTATCTCTGTCAGTTCATCGCTCGGAAGATTATGGGGCTCGAGTGGGACGAACGCGGACGCACGGCAGACGCGGCGCACGTGCACTGGCTGACCCATCCTGAGCTGTCTTATTGGAGCTGGAGTGATCAGATTCTGTCCGGAGAAATCATCGGTAGCAAATATTATCCGCGAGGCGTGACCAGCATTCTGTGGCTGGATGAGTGAAAAACGACGGTGGAAACGGAGAGAACTCTTGCTATGCAAGGGTTCTCTTTGATATTTCTGCAGCAGGAGGGGGCTGTCCCAAATTCCATTGGGTCAGTCCCTTTCAATTTCAAATCCTGATTTTATGTTGGGCACGATACTTGCCAGGTGAAATGCCCATACTTTTGCGGAACAGCCGAATAAAATAGTTGGCGTTAGGTTGTCCGACCCGCTCGCCGATTTCTTGGATCGGCCAGTCGGATTGGAGAAGCAGCGAGCAGGCCGACTCCATTTGCAGGCGGTGCAAATATTGCAAAGGGCTGAGCCCGGTATGCAGCTTGAGGCAACGGGTCAAATAGTCGATGTTAAAGTGCAACTGGGCTTCCAAATCTGCGGCGTCGAAAGACTTCAACTGATTACGGTGCAAATAATCCATTATCTGTTCCGCTAGTTGGTAGGATCGCGAATGGTCTCCGGTAGATACCGCGGCCTGCAGGCGGTAGAGAAGCTCAGCCGACAAAAGCTGCAATCTCAGCGCGTTTTTGATGGAGAACATTCGGTGCAGCTGGACCATTTCGTCAAGGACGGGGTATAGAGGTCTTGTATCCAGATAGGCGCATTTCGGCACGTACATAAATTGTTCGGAAGGCAAGGTATCTCCGTCGGTTCCTTTCCTGAGCAAATAAGACCAAGGAATTTGCTCCTGCTCCAACGTGCGGGCGGGAGGCGTATGCAGAAAATGCGCCCAGTAAATTTCCGTCGACTCCGTGACCGGATGGTGTCCGCGGTGCGTTCTGCCGGGCTCGAGCATGATTACTCCGCCCGCATCTAATTCATAGGTCGTATCCTCTTCCATAATATTGAACCGACCGGACTTAACGATCAATAGGTCATAAACCAGAAAATTTCTTTCGGCATGCTGCATACCGGGAGACCAAACGGAATTACCAACGGTCAGACATTGGGGAAGCGGCGGAATCGGAAGCTCCAGACATTTCATGTTCCATGCTCCTTAGATGAGTTTGTTAGTCGGTATTGTGTGAGTAAATATGATTTTAACTGAAATTATACAGTAAGTTTGGTCGGAATCATGCTATTAAAAGTCGCAAATCGAACTCCTTTTTTCGAGTAAGAACGCTTACATTGGATAGAGGCCATCCAAAAGCGAGGCCGAATCAGGCGTATGCCTATTCCCCGGAGGTTATAAACATGAGATACAGACAAGTGCATTTGGATTTTCACACATCGGAGGCTATACCGGATATCGGCTCTCAATTTTCCAAAAAGCAGTTTCAAGACATGCTGAAGCTAGGCCATGTTGATTCCATTACCGTATTCTCGAAATGCCATCACGGCTGGGCTTATCATCCCAGCGAGACGAACGAAATGCATCCGGGGCTTTCATTTGATTTGCTGGGCGCGCAGATTGAAGCAGCGCATGAAATCGGCGTGAACACGCCGGTCTATATATCTGCGGGATTGGATGAGAAGCTGGCAAGGCGTCACTCGGAATGGCTGATCCGCAATAGCGACGACCGCACTAACTGGGTGGCCGGCTTTATGCATCCGGGGTATCACCAATTTTGCATGAACACGCCGTATCTAGATATTCTGGTGGCGCAGATTGAAGAAGTGGTTCAACGGTATGATGCTGATGGTATATTTCTCGATATCGTAGGCTGGCGGGAATGTTACTGCCAGCAGTGCGTGGCGTCTATACGCAGCCAGGGACAAGATCCCCGAGATCTCGAAGCCATGCGGAATTTGTGGGAAAACACGTGGGCGGAATATGCGAGGAGAACAAACGAAGCGGTACATAAGCATAAACCGGGGCTACCCGTGTTCCACAACCAGGGGCATTTACGGCATGGAAGAAGGGATTGGGCGAATTTCAACACCCATCTGGAGCTGGAATCGCTGCCGACCGGAGGTTGGGGCTACGACCATTTCCCATTGTCGGCCCGCTATGCGGAAACGATAGGCATTCCGTACCTGGGGATGACCGGCAAATTCCATACGATGTGGGGAGAATTCGGAGGCTTTAAGCATCCGAATGCGCTTCGTTACGAGGCGGCTTTGAGCCTTGCGAACGGCGCGCGTCTCTCCATCGGCGACCAACTGCATCCGGACGGCCGAATGGATGAAGCGACCTATGCGCTGATCGGCGAAGCGTACCGCGAGGTGGAGGCGAAGGAACCTTGGGTCGAAGGAAGTATCGGCGTAGCGGAAGTCGCATTGCTCAGTCTGGAGGCGCTAGGTCGTGAAGGCGGAACGGATGAGGACCGAACGGGGACTTCCAACGTCGGCGCCGCACGGATTCTCCTGGAGGGGAAATTCCTGTTCGATGTCATCGATACGGAGGCGGATTTCTCTGCTTATCGGGTGATCATTCTGCCGGATCTGGCTACGCTTCATGAGTCATTGAATATGAAGCTGGAAGCTTATGTCCATGCAGGAGGCAAATTATTGGCTACGGGGTTGTCGGGGATGGATGCCGACCATGTGTTTCCTTTCGAGCTTGGCGCGAAATGGAAAGGCGCAAGTCCCTTCCAGCCGGATTACTTCCAACCACGATTTAAGCCGGGCCGCTTGAACCCCTCGGCATTCATCATGTACTCGGAAGGTCAGATCATCGAGTTGGCCGAAGGCGGAATTGAACATGGGCACAGGGAAGCCCCTTACTTTAATCGGGACGTATTCACGTTCTGCTCGCACCAGCATACTCCGAACCGCAAAGAATCGGCAGGGCCGGGTATGACGGAAGGCAAGCATGGCATCTATGTGGCTTGGAACTTATTCAAAGACTATGCGACCAAAGGCAGCTTGATTGCGAAAGAGATGGTACTCTTTGCATTAAATCGATTGCTGCCCGACAAGTTGCTGCAAACGAACCTTCCGGCGCAAGGCATCGTCACCCTGCGCAAGCAACCGAATTCCAACCGCTGGGTGAACCATTTGCTTTACGTTTCGCCGGTTCGGCGAGGGGGAAATATCGAAATCATCGAAGACATTGTGCCGCTCCATGGCATCGAGGTATCGGTACGGGTACCCCGCAAGGTGAAGCGGGTATACATGGCTCCGCAAATGACGGAAATTCCATTCGAGCAGAAGGCGGACCCTGCCCATCAAACGGGAACATCAACGGCCCAAATCGTCTCTTATCGCATTCCTAAGCTGGAGAATCACGAGATGGCGGTGCTTGAATTTATTTCTCAAGACGGATACAAAAACTAATCATATCATTAGGGAAAACGGCAGGGATATACGTTTATAATTAAACCTATTAAGCTTCTTAAATGAACGATATGAGGAGATTTTAGCATGAGGAAGAGTTATGCCAGATTCATCCCATTACTTCTAATCGCCATCATTTTGTCGGGCTGTACTTCCAATGAGGCGAAGGAAACCGCAAGTCCGATCCCGACATCCACGTCTTCGGTTCCGGCTATCCCTGTAAGCGTTATCGACTGGAATCAAGAAAAACAGGCCATTGACGGGTTCGGAGCCTCGGCCGCTTTTATCGAAACTCTAGGCCCCAAGGGATTTCAAAACTATGCCGAACCGGCCAGATCGCAAATTCTGGATTTGTTGTTCAGCAGAGAGAAGGGCATCGGGTTGTCCTGGGTACGGAACCGGGTACCGCAAATCGAACCTGTCGAAGGGACTTGGGATTGGTCGAAGGACCCCGGTCAGCTCTTCATGATGAATGAAGCGAAGAAACGAGGAGTTACCCGTTTCTACAGTACGGTATGGAGTCCTCCGGGCTGGATGAAGACGAATAACAATGCGGAGGACGGGAATTCGTTCCTTCTTCCGGACAAGTTTCAAGCGTATGCCGACTATCTGTCCAAGTACGCAAGGGAATACAAGTCTCAGTTCAATATCGACCTATACGGGGTTTCGATCCAGAACGAACCGGACAATGCACCGAATTATGAAGGAAACATGTGGTCGGCCGGAGATTTCAACAACTTCATTAAAGATTACCTAGGTCCAACGTTTACGAAAGACGGCGTTACCGCGAAAATTATGCTGCCGGAATCGAAGGACTGGAATGAGAATCTAGCCGTTGACGCGCTGAATGATCCGGAGACTGTGAAATATATCGACACGGTAACGGCTCATCCGTACGACGGAGGATTTCAAGCGCTGCCGACAGCCAAGAGCAAAGGGAAAAAGGTGTGGGCCACAGAGGTTTCCAGCTATGAGGGCCAGAACGACGCATCGATGACGGACGCTATGAAAAATGCGATACTCATGCACAGGCATATGACGGTCGCGGAGGACAATGCTTTCTTCTATTGGTGGCTGTTAACCGACTCGGCAGCAGGGGGACAAGGGCTCATCAATATTTACAAAGACAATTCGTCTTACTCCACCAATAAAAGATTGTTCACCTTCGGCAATTTCAGCCGATTTATCCAGCCGGGGGCCGTACGGATCGATGCGACTCCGGAACCGGCGAGCGGGATTTATGTAAGCGCCTATAAAGATCCGTCCACCGGTAAGCTAACCGTTGTCGCCATTAACGACAATGAAGCGAATCAGGACATCAGCTTCCAGCTGAAAGGCGCGCCAGGGAAAACCTTCGTCCCTTACACGACATCGGCTAGTCAAAATCTAGCCAAGGGCACTGGGATTGAAGTGAAAGACGGCGCGTTTACCGCATCTCTTCCGTCCAAAAGCGTAACGACTTTGATCGATGCGGATACCGACGCAAGCGGATTTGTCGATTCTTTCGCGGACGTAGAGCCACAAACAACAGCGCCGGGAGAAACAGCTTCCGTTCCTGCGCCCGAAGCTTCGCCGATTCCGGATCCCGTGGTCATGACGGATGCTCTGGATAATTGGAATAAAACCATTTCGCATACGGCAAATCTGCAATTGACGAACATCGGCGAAAAATCGACTGACGGGGATAAATCCGTAGCCCAAAGAAAAACAAACACGACCGAGAGCTTTATCTATCAGATTGAAGATATCCGGCTCGCCAACATCAAGATGTATTTCAACGACCCCGGATCTGACTCAAACCATATTAAGGTCTACGCGAGCTCTAAGAACGGCGGCTATAAAGAGGTCGAGACGAGTCAGGACGAGCCTGCGGCCACGGAGGGAAGCTGGTACCGCGTGAACTACGCCGCCGCAAGCCTGCCCGCCAATACTAATTTCCTGAAGATCGAGATTCCGCAAAACACGAAGGATTTTTATACGCCAGTGATCAGCGAGGTCAACATTACTTCGTCCAAACCGAAGTCCGCTGCGGAGAAGCCGAAAAACGTCATGACGGATCCGATGGACGACTGGAAAAAAACATTGTCGCATACCGACAATTTGCAGCTCACGAACATCGGAGCGGATTCGGTGGACGGAGATACCTCCGTCGTTCAACGAAAAACGAACACGTCGGAAAGCTTTATTTACAACATTAAAAAAATGAAGACGGCCAATGTCAAAATTTATTTCAATGATCCGAACTCCGACTCGAACAATATCAAGATCTACGGAAGCTCTACGAATGGGAAATTCAAGGAATTGGTCGTGCGGAAGGACGATCCGGCGGAGACCAAAGGGTATTGGTACGCGGTGAATTACACCGTGGACAGCATTCCGGAGAACACCAATTTCTTAAAGATCGAAATTCCGCAAAATACCAAAGATTATTACACGCCGGTCATCAGCGAAGTCCAAATCGGCAACTAAATCCAAATGATGTTGTACTACTTGAGGAGGTCCTAACATGAAACAACTTATGAAACTGACATTGGCATTCGCATTGGCGGCAGTGAGTATGACAGGCGCTGCGTTTGCAAGTGCCGCAACATCCCAAACACCGACGGTTACGCTGACGGATTCTCTGGATAGCTGGAGCAAAACCTTGTCTCATACGTCCAACGTGACTCTGACGAACATCGGCACGGACGCTTCCGACGGCGATAAATCCGTTGCACAGAGAAAAGACGCGAAAGCCGGCAGTTTCATCTACGAAATCAAAGATATGAAATCGGTCAATGTGAAAATCTATTTCAACGACGCCGCTTCGGATTCGAATAATATCAAGCTCTATGCAAGCTCAACCAACGGGAAATACAAATTGCTGAAGACAAGCAAGGATAAACCAAAGGAATCCAAAGGCTACTGGTACCGGGTGAACTATTCCGTGAGCAGCCTGCCGGCCAATACGAACTACCTGAAGGTGGAACTCCCGGTCAATACCAAGGGTTCTTACACGCCCGTCATCAGTGAAGTGAAGATTACCTCCGTTAAACAAAAGGATTTGCCTGATCCGAAACCGGCAGCCAATGAGCTCACGATGACGGACACCTTGGACAATTGGAACAAGACTTACTCGCACACAGCGAATTGGGTTTTGGAGAACATAGGAAAAGAATCGTCCGAAGGCGATGCATCTGCTGCGCAAAGAAAAACGAATACGACGGAAAGCTTCATCTACCATATTCAGGATATCCAATCCGCAACCGTGAAAATCTACTTCAACGATATCGATTCCGACTCCAACAACCTGAAGATCTATGCGGGCTCTACGGACGGGAAATTTACGGAAGTGAAGACGTCGAAAGACAAGCCTTTTGAATTGAAAGGTTACTGGTATCGTGTGAATTACACGGTCAAAAACCTCCCGGCCAAAACTCATTATCTAAAAATCGAACTTCCAAAAAACAAGAAGGGTTATTTTACGCCTGTCATCGGCTCGGTGAAAATCATATCGCTTAAACCGAAAGTCGAGCAGAAGCCGACTGACAAACCCGTCGACAAACCCGTCGACAAACCCGTCGACACGACTACCCCTGCAATTACGGGTATAACCGATTCGCTGGATGACTGGGGCAAAACGTTTTCCCATACGACGAATTTATCTCTGACGAATATCGGCGCGGAGTCGACGGAAGGCGATACTTCCATGATTCAGAGAACGTCGAATACCGCAGAGAGCATCATCTACAATTTGAAAAATATGAAATCCGCCAGCATCAAAATTTACTTTAACGACGGCAGCTCCGACTCCAACAACTTCAAGATTTACGCTAGTGCGACGGATGGCGATTACAAAGAAATAACGGCTGTGCAGGATAAGCCGCTTGAAACTACAGGAAGCTGGTTCCGAGTCAACTACTCGGTAAACAATCTGCCTGCAGGCACCAACTACTTGAAAATAGAAATGCCGGCTAACACCAAAGGCAGCTGGACGCCTGTCATCAGTGAAGTGAAAGTAAATTCATGATAAGTTGACTCCACGGAGACTTCCTCTTGCATAAGCGGGAGTCTCTCTTATTTGTATGGCGGCGCTTTCATGCTAAATGTTAGAATATACTTATTTACATACCACTCACACATGGTGACATCGATGAGAAAAAAATATTTTGATTTATTTCTAAATAAAATTTTCTATAAATTTACGATCAAGAATAGGCTGCTGACCTACTTCTTATTTTTGGTGATCATTCCGACGATCGTGATCTCACTCTCGTTTCATCATATTCTGGATAAAATGATCACGGAAAGAATCAATGAATCTTCCATGAAGGATATGAAGGTCATCAAGTCGGACATCCTGCAGGAACTCGATCGAATCGACGATATCTCCACGACGATCTATTTGACACCGCAGCTGCAGGATACCCTCTCCTTCAGTAAGGAAGATTTGGATCCCTATTTTATCGAGCAGAACGTCACCCAAGATATACGTAATGTCAGCGTGGTGAAGGAATTGAATAAGCTTAACGATATCCTGATGAATTACGATTTTTCGAACAAGACCAGCACTACCATCATTCCGACCCTTTATATGTACAATAGAGCGGAATATATGCAGTTCAGCTTTTCAAAGCGGGTTTCAACCGTAGATGCGATCGAATCGGAAAAATGGTTTCTGGATCTCCCCTATCGCTCCCGATATACAGTCAGCGGATTGTTCAAGCAGCCAGACCCGTCCGGCCCCCCGCAGTATATGATCAAAATCGCGAAAAAGCTGTATGCTCTTCAAGACAGAGGAATGCGTCTGAGGGCCTTATTGACGCTGGATGTGGACATTGACGATTTCACGAAGATCGTCAATAAATTCAAGGCGTCGGCAGGAAGTACTCTTTTTATCGTGGATAAGGATGGCTCGATCACCGTTTCGCAGGATCAGAGCAAACTCGGTAGCAGCGTAAAAGACATTCCGTACATTACAGATATCATGGCAGACAAAAAGTCGAATTATAGCTCCTTTAAGGAAAAAGTGGATGATACGAATATGTTCGTCTCATCGTACAAGATCGAACAGTTGGGCTGGACGATCATCTCCTTGTCGCCCGTGCAAGAGCTTTACAGCGAACTGACCGTCATTAAGAAATTGGTCTATTCCATTATCATCGTGTTCAGTATACTGGGGATCATGATCGCGCTGCTGCTTTCCAATAGTGTCGCTTATCCGATCCGGAAACTCGTCAAATCCATGTCCCATGTGGAGACCGGAAATTTTAACATCAAGCTGGATTACAAAAGGAGGGACGAGTTCTCCTTCCTGATCGATAAATATAATGAAATGGTTTTTAAAATTGAGGAATTGGTCAGCAAGCTTTTCGTCACAGAGGTCAATAAAAAAGACGCGGAGCTCAAAGCTCTCCAGGCGCAAATCAATCCTCATTTTCTATACAATACGCTGGATTCTATCAATTGGATGGCGTTGTCGAACCAGGTTCCGGAAATCAGTAAAATGGTCACGTCCTTGTCCGATTTTTTCCGGTACAGCCTGAGTAAAGGAAAGAGTATCATCACGCTCGAGGAAGAATTTCATCAAGTGAAGAGTTATCTTGCCATTCAAGAAATACGTTTCGACGAGAAAATCACCTATGACATTTATTATCCGGAGTCCATCAAGGATTGCGTTTCCGTCAAGCTGATCTTGCAGCCGATCGTTGAAAACGCGATTATCCATGGAATCGAGAAAACCGGCGACAAAGGCGATATCCGAATATTCGCGACGGAGAGCGACGGCACCATAGAAATCAGCGTGCAGGATAACGGCGTCGGAGCGGATGTAGGCAGGCTGAACGCTTTGCTCGAGCAGGCGGAAGAACAAAAGAAGTCTTACGGGATTTGGAACGTAAATCAGAGGATCAAGCAATATTTCGGCGAGCCGTACGGACTCCGATTTTACGATAATGAGGGTCCGGGCATTACGGTCATCGTGACGATACCTTCTAGGAGAGAAGAGGCGGCAACATGCTTAAACTGATCATAGCCGATGATGAGACGAAGGTACGAAATGGCTTAATGAATGTGATTCCTTGGCAGGATTATGGAATCCAGGTCGTGGGTGACGCGGACAACGGCGCCAAGGCTTTGGAGTTATGCCGTCAACTCGAACCCGATATCCTTTTTACCGACATCCGGATGCCGATCATGGACGGACTACAGACAGCCCAGAAGCTGAAAGAGGCCGGGTCCAGAACGAAGGTCATCCTCATCAGCGGCATTGAGGATTTTACGTTTGCCAAAACGGCGCTCAGCCTCAATGTCACGAACTACATCCTTAAACCCGTTAAAATCGATGAGCTTAAAGAGATCATTAGACAGACGGTAGAGACTATTCACTTGGAAAATTATCAAGAAATGAACATCCGAAAGATAAAGCTGCAACTTCAAGAAAATATGCCTATTGTTAAGAAGGACTTTTTTCAAAATTTGATCGTCGGAAAATACACCAAAATTCATGAATTGGCGGAAAAGCTTATTTTTCTGGAGATCCCGCTTGTGATGGATGACTCGGCGTTGACGGCGGTTTTTCAAGTGGACGACTATGATCAAACCAAATGGGCGAATTCGGAAGAGGAACGCCAGCTCTTAAAGTTTTCCATTATGAACATCATAGATGAAATTATGGGGAACTACGATGCAGGCATATTTTTCAGCCCCGGCCAAAACGAATTCGTGGTCATTTTTAATGGGGAAACGATCCGGGAGAATAAGTATGGCGAGATCTGCGAAGAGATCATCAACTGCATCAATAAATATTTGAATGTGATGTGCTCCGCTGGGATCGGAAGCCCCGTTCTCTGCTTGAACAAAGTCAGCTCGTCCTATTCGGATGCCCTAACCGCGCTGCAGTTTAAGTTCTATACGGGCAGCAATTCTATTCTGAACATCGGCGACTTGAACAAGATGATGCTCTCGAACGATGCCGTCACTCCCGGGTACAATCATCTGTATTTGACGGAAAACGAGCTGATCTCTTCCATTAAGTTGGGAAACCTGGCGTCTACCAAACAACTTACGGACAACCTGTTTGAAATGTTCAACACGCAAAAAAAGCATACGGTTGAATACGTGCAAAGCGTCTGTGTAGAATTTTTGTTTATCGCTTTAAGATCCGCGTATGAATCAGGAGACGATTTCAACAAGATCGGACTCAATCAGAAGGACATTATTGAAAGAATCAACGCCTTCGGAAATATCCACAGCTTAAAGAATTATATGAATGACGTGCTGATCCGGATGGCGGATTACTATGCCCAGAAGTATAATTCCAACAAAAGCAGTGCCGTCAACAAAATCCAGGACATCGTCAAAAGAAGATACGGCGAAGAACTAAGTCTGGCGATAATCTCGGAAGAGGTCCATTTCACTCCCAGCTATATCAGCCAAATATTCAAGCAGGAAACTGGGACGACCTTGATCGAGTTCATTACAACAACCCGGGTGGAAAAAGCAAGGGAGCTTCTGAAAAACACGGATCATATGATTTCCGAGATAGCGACAATGGTCGGATTCGAGAATCCGCACTATTTCAGTTCGGTATTCAAAAAATATGTGGGAGTGCGGCCCAATGACTTTCGTGCAGAGGCTCGATAAATGAAAAACACTTTTTACAGATTTTCCGCTAGTGGGATCATTCTTCTTACGATACTCTTCGTCATTGTGATCAATCTGGATCTGGCAAGCAGCACGAAACAAACCGGAAACAGCGAAGTAGAACCGACAACGGAATCGCAAAAGGTGACCTTTGCGATTCCGAACGACGCCTCATCGATGGAAATAGAAAGCTTGATAGAGAACTACAACCGGGATCCAAATCATGTCTTTAAAATTGAGGTCATGAAAATTCCCGCCGACCGGTATGACGATATTATAGCTCTCATGATGACGTCCGGGGAGGGTCCGGATCTCTTTCAGGTTCGGTATGACATGGTATATTATTACGCGTTGAACGGTTTTATTGCCGACATTACGGAATATATGGATTCCGATTTTTTAAGCCGTTTTTCGACGTTGGCCATAAAAAAAGCGAATAATCCCCGCCTGGAAGGGAGAATCTATTCTTTTCCTTCCGAACTGATTACGACCCGACTGATCTATAATAAGAAGTTACTCATCAAAGCGGGATTAAAACCGGAATCTCCTCCACGGACCATTCAACAACTGTATGAAGCCGCCGCTAAAATAACAAGCGCTGGAAGGGGTTCGGGAGAGTACGGCTTCGCCATCCCAGCCGGAGACAAGACGGAAGGTTTCTCGGAAGCGCTGGAAACCGCCAATACGTTCAGCAATCTCTATTTCTATGACTTTAACAAAGGAAAGTTTGACCTCAAGGTTTACGAGCCGTGGTTTGAACAAATCATACGGATGAAAAGGGAAGAGATCTTGTTTCCGGATGTAGCCAACTTAACAAAGGATGAAGCCTTGATTCAGTTCGGAATGGGCAAAATCGGTATGATGTATGCAACCAACAAGGATGTTGCCTTCCTTGAATCCGATAATCAAAACCAGATCGATTTAGGCGTCGCGATGCCTGTCGTGAACGACCTGCAAAATTATGGGAAATACAAGATGGAGATGAAAACGTCCGGATGGTACGTAATTAACTCCAATACGAAGGATCTTAAAGATGTCGTGTCGATATGGAAGTATTTATATTCAGACGAGTTTCTAGGGGATTTATACCAAAAGCAATACATAATTCCTATGCAATATACCGACTACATGACCGATGAGAACCGGAAGAGAAATGCGCTGGCTGGATTTATGCCATCCGGAGGGGATTCGCTGTACCCGGACGTTCCGGATACGATCAATGAAAGAGACCGGTATCAGGCTTACAAGAAAATTCTGACGGGCGAACAACAATTACAAACCGGCTTTGAGGAACAGAACAATATGCTCAATATCGGATTGCTGGATTGGATCTCGCAGCCGAACAACAACAACAAATACCGATATATAATTCCTAACTTTAGTCAGGAGGAGCCAGGCGCTGAACGCTAGCGCAAGGCTCTTTTTTAATGAAATATATATTTACAAATAATGTCACAATCTTACGATTGTTTTTATCAAAGAAATTGGACTTTCATCATAATTTATTGTATTTGTTTTGAATTTTAGCTGTTCTATAATGAGAACAAATCCGATGAAGTCACACTCGAAGGGAATTTCATTGATGGATATTTATAAAGGAAAGATCGCAAGAAAATCCAAATTTTATGAAATCTACAGAGAGCTTTCAAAAAACAAAACTCTACTCCTCATGATGCTGCCTACTTTTGTTTTGGTACTCATCAACTGTTACCTGCCTATGTTTGGGATCGTCATCGCTTTCAAAAATTACAATTTTGCCGATGGTCTGCTTCACAGCCCGTGGTCCGGATTCGAGAATTTCAAATACCTGTTCCAAACGAACGATGCCTGGATCATTACGCGGAACACGCTCGGCTACAACCTGGAATTCATTTTTTTAAATTTGGTTTTATCATTGGTCATCGCGATTGTGCTAAGCGAATTGAACAACAAGTTTATCGGTAAATTCTATCAGTCGATCATGTTCCTACCCTATTTTCTCTCCTGGGTGGTCGTCGCCTATTTGGTATATGCGATCTTGGCGCCGGAAGGGTTGTATAATAAGTCGATCGCCCCTGCGCTTCATATGCATACCATCGATTTTTACAACGAGGAAAAATACTGGCCCTTCATCTTCCCGATCGTGAATATCTGGAAAGGCATCGGATATGGGGTCGTCATTTATTTGGCTGGCATATCCGGAATCGACCAAGAATATTACGAGGCTGCGACATTGGACGGCGCAAGTAAATATCGCCAAGTCACCAACATCACGATCCCGTTTTTGAAACCCATGATGATCGTGACCACCATTATCGGGCTCGGCTACATATTCAGATCTGATTTCGGATTGTTCTTCCAACTGCCGATGAACTCGGGCTTGATTTACAATACGACAGCCGTTCTGGACACTTACATCTACGGCGTGCTCATGAACAGCACGGATCTGGGGATGTCGTCCGCCGCCGGCCTCTACCAATCGATGGTCGGGTTGATGTTCGTGCTGTCGGCCAACTGGATTATCGGGAAGATCAGTCCGGAAAACAAAATATTTTAAGGGGGTGCCATCTTGGCAGCTATCGCTAAAAAGAGTACCTATCGTCCGAATGGCATATCCGGTAAATCGAACTTCGTATTCAATCTGCTCTTCATCCTCTATGGCGTGATTTGTGTGGCGCCCTTGCTATTGGTATTCATAATTTCGATCACCGATTCCGGGTCCCTGGCCGAAAAGGGCTACTCATTCTTCCCTACCCATATGAACCTCAGTGCCTATCGGTTTCTATTCATCGATTCTACAGAGCTTTTCAGAGCATACGGGGTCACGATCTTTGTGTGCGTCGTCGGAACCACGCTGAGCGTGCTTCTGTCTATCCTCTATGCGTATCCGATATCCAGGAAAAGTTTTAAGTACAGAAACTTTTTCGCCTTCTATGTGTTTTTCACGATGCTGTTCTCGGGCGGGTTAGTGCCTTGGTACATCCTGTACACCAAGTATCTTCACTTGAACGACAACATCATGGCTCTGATTATGCCGTTCCTTATTAATGCTTATAACATCTTGATCGCTAAAACCTATTTTTCCAACAACATCCCCGAGGCAGTTCTCGAGTCGGCAAAAATAGACGGCGCAAGCGAATTCAAAACCTTCATTAAAATCGTGATCCCCCTGTCGAAGCCGGTCATCGCTACCATCGCCTTGTTTACTTGCCTTACCTATTGGAACGACTGGTACAACACGCTTTTGTTCATCACGAACAAAAATTTGTACAACATTCAATTTTCCATGTACAAAGCGCTGCTAGCGGTTGAATTTCTCAAATCTTCCCGCGTGGCCTCTCTGAGCGTCACCAGTGAATTACTGAAGGTACCTGGGGAAACCGTCCGAATGGCCATGGCGATTATCGGAATCGGCCCCATCGTGTTCGCTTATCCCTTCTTCCAAAGATATTTCATAAAAGGGTTGACCATCGGGGCTGTCAAAGGTTGAAATCGGTACAGCGCGAGCGTGAGTCACGCTCGCGAATGACTGATTAATATACGAATAATAGAAAAATGGAGGGTTTGATTTGAGGAAATTTAATAGATTAGGTTTTACCGCAATCTCGCTCGTGATGTCGTTGGGCCTTGTACTGGCGGGGTGTGGCGGCGGGTCCAATGAACCGGCTGCCGGCAGCACGACAGCACCGTCCGCTTCATCCGCTTCCAGCGGTGATGCGGCTTCGCCAACGTTGGATCCAGTAGAACTCAATCTCTATTTCCTGGCTCCTCAAGTGAAAGATGTTAAGCTGGTCGAAGACGAGATCAACAAAATCACCAAAGCGAAATTCAATGCCACCGTCAAATTGAATTTCCTGTTCTGGGACAGCTATTTCGACAAGCAAAAATTGCTGATCGCTTCCGGCGATCCGATTGACTTGATGTTCACGGCCGGTTGGGCGAGCTATTCGCAATATGTTTCCCAGAAGGCATTTCTTGAGCTCGACGATCTTCTAGATCAGTATGGACAAGGCATCAAAGACAATATTAATCCAGCTTACTTGAAGGCGCCTAAAATCGATAATAAACTCTATGCCATTCCAACGCAGAAAGATATGGCGAGTATCAACGGTGTTCTAATGAACAAGGAACTGGTGGATAAATACAATTTCGATCTTTCAACCGTAAAGACGCCTGCGGACTTCGAGCCGTTCCTCAAGGTCATCAAAGAGAACGAACCGGACATTATTCCGTTTCTGAATAAGAACGACGAAGGAGCGACGTACTGGGCGAACGACTTTATGGAGCCGTTGGATACGAAAGTACCGGTAGTCGTGACCAATCGTGGAGAACCGGAAGTTATGAACATGTTCGAAAATCCGAAATACGTCGAACTGGTCAAATTGCAGCGCGATTGGGTCCAGAAGGGATATATCAACAAAGACATCTCCACCCTTCAAGACAGCACGCCTTTGAAGAAAGCCAAGAAAGCGTTCATGTGGGTAGAACAGCTGAAGCCTGGTAAAGCGGAAGAAATGGAAGCTCAATTGGGGTATCCGCTTGTTCAGGTCGATGCTTATGCAGATCTGAAACCGATTGCAACGACCGGCGCTTTGAACGGTTCCATGCTGGCCATCCCTAGAAGCTCGAAAAACCCAGAAAGAGCCATGATGTTCATTAATGAATTGTTCACGAACAAAGAACTGATGAACCTGCTGGCATGGGGTATTGAAGGCAAACATTATAAGAAAATCGGCGAGAATCAAATCGATTATGCGGATGGAGTAGACGCTACGTCGTCGGGTTATACGGGTATGGCTCAATGGGCGATGGGCGGGAACCAGTTCCTAGACTACTTATGGGCGAGCGAAAAGCCGGATAAATGGGATCAATTTAAAGCCTTTAACGAATCGGCTGAAATTTCTCCTAATCTCGGCTGGACGTTTAACGCGGAACCGGTGAAAAACGAAATTGCCACGCTGAAAGCCGTGGTTACGCAGTATAACGCGGCAATCACGACCGGAACCGTAGACTATGACACTTATTATCCGAAAATGAAGACTGCTCTTGAAAGAGCTGGTTTGCAAAAAGTCATGGATGAAGTAAAAAAACAGCTCGAGGCCTTTAAAGCTACCAATCAATAAGCCGTTGCAACTCAAGCTGTGCAGCAAGTCGTTCTTTGCTTGCTGCACAGTTTCCTTATAAGGAGAACTTTGAAGGGGCAGAGGTGAATCCACCATGTCGTTGACAAGACGGGAAAATGAAGTTTTGTGCCTTTTGTGCAAGGGATATTCGTATAAAGAAATTTCCGGTGAGTTATTCGTTTCAATGGATACGGTAAGGTTTCATATTCACAATTTACTTTCGAAATTCAGCGCCAAAGACAAGGCGCAGTTAATTGTATTTGCTATACAGCATAAGTCCGTTTCCGCATAAATAGGTTAATAACTTAGGAGGGGTCGGATTGTCCGGAATGAAGAAAAGCATAAGTGCACTGCCGGCATTCGCTTTGGTTCTATCTTTGTTATTGTTTGCGGCACCGATCGAGGTCCATGCCGCCGATCCGGTAGTTTCGGCAGAACGTGCGGCGCTTGACAAGGCGCTGGCAGACAAGAAAATCGCCGATCAGGCGAAAAGGGAAGCGGTCAAAGCTGCGGAAAAGGCACAAATTGAGTTTCAAAAGTCAGAAATTTCAAAAAAATTAGCGGATTTAACGTTGCTGGTCGCGACCGCGAAGGCCGATCAAGCGGATGCCTATAAAACGGCCGCAGATGCCGCATTGTCGCTTCAACTAAAAAAAGCAGCTGCCGGAACCAAAGCCGAAGTCGAGAAGGCAACCGCATATTTGGCCGAAGCGAATAAGGCGGCTGAGGCGGCGAGAGATTCGGCTGCCAAGCTGGCCAAAGAAAAAGCGAAAGTGGATAAAGCGGTAAAAGCCATGGCCGATAAGGCGGCGCAATCCTCTGCCAAGCAGGCGGCGGCGGAAAAAGCCTCTTCCGAAGCCGCGGCAGCGGCAAAAGCGGCAAAAGCAGCCGCCGATAAGGCAGCGAAAGCGACCGGGAAGGCAAAGAAGGCGGCAGAGAAAGCGGCCAAGACAGCGGGCGATAAGGCGGCATCGGCAAAAGCGGCATTCGTAAAGGCGAAAGCGGCGGCGGACAAGGCTGCTGCGGATGCAAAGTCGGCGATCAAAGCCGTTCAAACTGCGTTGGATCTTGCGTTGGATATTGCGCTGCATCTGTCGCAGGAAACACCGAATCCGGAGCCTCAACCGACAACTGCACCGGATTCGACCCCCGGAACCGATGATTCCGGCATGACGGATGCGCTCGATAACTGGACGAAAACCTATTCCCATTCCGGCGGCTTGAGCTTGACGGATATTGGTTCCGAAGGGGCTGAAGGAGACAAGTCGGTTGCGCAGAGAACTGGCAATTCGACGGAAAGCATCATCTACAAAGCAGCCAATATCACATCGGCAAAGATTAAAATTTACTTCAACGATAGCAGCTCCGATTCGAACAATGTGAAAATATACGCCAGTTCTACGGACGGAGACTACAAGGAAGTCAAGGTGTCCAAGGATACTCCCTTTGAAACCCAAGGAAGCTGGTTCCGAGTCAATTACACGGCCAGCGGGTTGCCCGAGAAAACCAACTACTTGAAAATCGAGCTTCCGGCCAACACCAAAGGCAGTTGGACTCCTGTAATCAGTGAAGTAAAAATCTTGTCCGAAGCGCTTGTGGAACCGACGCCTACACCAACGCCAACGCCGACACCGATACCGACACCAACGCCAACACCAACACCAACACCAACACCGACGCCGACACCTGCGTTAACAATGACGGATCCTTTGATTAACTTGAGCAATACGTATTCACATACCTCAAAACTGCAGTTCGTCAATATCGGTTCTGCAGCGGCGGACGGCGATACTTCGGAGCTCCAAAGGTCGGAGAACACGACTCAGTCTGTCACATACGCTGTCTATAATATGCAGTCTGCCGAAGTGACAGTATATTTTAACGGCACTACTTCCGACTCCAACAATTTGAAGCTGTACGCTAGTGCAACAGATGGGTCTTATACCCTGACGACAACTACCCAAGATACCCCTGTCGAGACAGACGGAGGTTGGAACAAGGTGCGCTATACCGCAGCGGGTTTACCTGCAGGCTCCAATTTCCTGAAGATCGAGATGCCGGTCAATACTCAAGCCGACTGGACGCCGGTCATCGGCGAGGTCAAAATCTCCTATCAGCCGGTTACGCTGACGGACCCTCTCGATAATTGGAATAACACCCTTGCCCATACCGGGAACTTGAACATAGTCGATGCCGGTGTGGCTGGAGACACCTCGTTAATCCAAAGGTCGGCTGATAGCGAAGGCAGCGTAACCTACCAGGTTTACAATGTTACGTCATCCAAGGTGAAGATTTATTTCAACGATCCTACGTCAGACTCAAACAACATACAAATTCAGGTCAGCTCCGACAACACGACTTATACAACCCTGACGGCTACCCAAAGCACTCCGGTTGATATGGGAGGGTCCTGGTCTGTTGTGGAATACTCGGTTGACTCTATACCGGTCGGCATGAACTATCTGAAGGTTGTCATACCGGTGAACACCAAGGGCTCTTGGACACCGCTGATCAGCGGGGTTCAAATCACTTATAACCCGAATGTGACCATGATCGACACCCTGAGTGACTGGCTCAACGGCTATTCCCGCAGCGCAAACGTGTACCTGACCGATGCAGGAATGCCGGGGGATACCTCCGTTATCCAAAGATCTTCGAATACGCCAGAGAACTTGATCTATCAAGTCTACAATGCGGATTCGGCGGACATTACGGTCTATTATAATGGCGCTTCGGATAACGTGGAGCTTTATGCCAGCGCCACGGATGGAAGCTATGTATTGCAGACCGTAACGAGGAGTACACCCGAAGATATGGGTGGAGGTTGGTTTAAAGTTCATTACACCGTTACCGGATTGCCGGCGGGAACGAAATTCCTGAAGATTGAGATCCCGCCTAACGGACAGGGATCGTGGACGCCACTCATCGGCGAAGTTCAAATCAGGCATCAAGTGCTTTCTCCGTAACTCTATTCGAATCAAATGCACGTACAAGAGAAGGCTCCTGAATCTATACAGAGCAGGAGCCTTTCTTATGAACATCAGAGAGGGGCTTAATCCAATGTTTGTCGAAAATGGCTTGGGAATGAGTATGGGCACGATGCCATTAATAACCAACGCGAAAACCCGTTCGATCAGCGCGGAAAATCCGAACGGAGAACCGGGAGCGGGCGGACAAGCCTCAAGCAACCTCGGGGTCGGCCGCAAGGGCCGTCCGTGCATCGACTTGAAGCAGGGGGAGATCACAACCCTTGCCAACATTACCGGTACCGGATCCATTCAGCATTTCTGGATTACGGTCACGGACTCTACCGACAAGGGCAGCTTCGTTTTGAGAGATTTGATTCTGAGAATGTATTGGGACGGCGAGGAAACGCCTTCGGTGGAAGCGCCTTTAGGCGACTTCTTCTGCAACGGGTTTGCGATCCGCAAAAACGTGAACTCGCTTCCCGTGTCGGTAAATACGAGCGGAGGTTTCAATTGCTATATCCCTATGCCCTTCCGCAAGTCTGCATTGATCACCATCGAGAACCAGCATGAAAAAGAGATCAACGGTTTTTTCTACCAATTCAATTACACGCTGGTCGACAGCCTTCCAGAGAATGCCGGATATTTTCACGCGCAATGGAGAAGAACGAAAGCCACTGCCCTTGGCGAAGATCATGTGATCTTGGATGGGGTAAAAGGCTCCGGACAGTATATCGGGACTTATATTGCATGGGCAGCCCTGGAACGCTGCTGGTGGGGTGAAGGGGAAGTCAAATTTTATATGGATGGCGATACGGAGTATCCGACGATTTGCGGAACCGGTACGGAAGATTATTTCGGCGGAGCCTGGTGTTATTTCGATCCCCGGACCAAAGCCCCCGGTTCTTATTCCACGCCGTTTCTAGGTTATCATTTTTACGATGAAGCTACCGAGGTCGACGGATGGTACGGTCACAAGGTTCCGATGCACGGCCTTTACCGCTGGCATGTGATGGACCCGGTCCGATTTGAAAAGGACTTGAAGGTGACCGTGCAAGCCATCGGCCATAACAGCAGGGAGTTGTTCGAACGCTCGGATGATATTTCTTCCGTGGCGTACTGGTACCAGAAGGAACCGAATCGCAACGTTCCGCCATTCTTGTCCCGGGAAGAGCGCCAGCCGAGATAATTGCAGTATTTTTTTAAAAATCCTTAATAAAAGAGGGATGGGAAATGATGCGATTAAACGCGGTTTCAAAAAAAGTGATCTCTATCGTTTTGGGGAGCGTGCTGTTATCGGGTAGCATAGTTTCGTTCGGCAGTTCTGCAAGCGCGGCTGCAACAGCGGATATCAATTGGTATGTCAACGAACAAGACATTGACGGCTTTGGGGCTTCGGATGCTTTTATCGAAACATTGGGCGCTTCAGGGTTCCAAAATTATGCCGAGCCGGCCAGAACTCAAATTCTGGATCTTCTGTTCAATCAGACGAACGGGATCGGCCTTTCCTGGATAAGAAACCGAATACCGATCATAGAGCCGTCTCCGGGCGTATGGGATTGGACGAAAGATCCCGGCCAGTTGTTCGTAATGAACGAAGCCAAAAACCGCGGGGTCACCCGGTTCTTTAGCACGACCTGGAGCCCGCCGGGGTGGATGAAAACCAACGGGGTTGCCAATAACGGGAACGGCCATCTGTTGACGACCCAATACCAAAACTATGCGGACTACTTGTCGACTTATATACGAGAATACAAGACGCGGTTCAATATCGATATAAGCGCCATTTCCATACAGAACGAGCCCGACAATGCGCCGGATTATGAGGGGACTTTGTACACGGCGGACGAATTGAACAATTTTATCAAGAATAACCTTGCTCCCACGTTTACAAGGGATGCCATCACAGCCAAAGTGGTCGCTCCGGAGACTTCCTGGTGGAGCCGCACGGAAGGATTGATCAATACTTCTTTGAATGATCCAGCTTCCAATGCCAGGATCGATATCGTAGCCGCGCATCCTTATGACGGCGACTATTCCATTCTGCAGACAGCAAAAAGCAAGGGTAAAAAAGTATGGGCGACGGAAGTGTCCACCTTCGAGGGTATGAACGACCCCTCCATCACAGACGGCTTGAAATGGGCGAAATTGATCCATAACCACATGACGGTCGCCGAAAGCAACGCTTTCTTCTATTGGTGGTTAGTAAGCGACTCGCCAGCGGGGGGGCAAGGGCTCATCAATATATCCACGGACAATACGACCTATTCCACCAACAAGAGACTGTTCACCTTCGGCAACTTCAGCCGGTTTATCCGTCCCGGATACAAGAGAATCGACGCTACGGCGCAGCCGGTGACCGGCGTTTATGTCAGCGCGTATAAAGATCCGGTTACCAACAAGCTTGTCGTGGTCGCGATCAACGATACGACTTCGAGCCAAAGCGTCAATTTCAAATTGAACAACGTGACGGGAACGACTTTCACTCCCTATACGACATCGGCTAGTCAGAATTTGGCGCAGGGAGCCGTTATGAACGTCACAGGAGACGTATTAGCCTCAGCGCTTCCTGCGCAAAGCGTGACGACTTTCGTAGGCAACGTCACCCCTGCGGCTGGGCTCGTCATGTCGGATACTCTAAGCAATTGGGACAAGATTTACTCGCATACCGCAAACCTGCAGATAACGAATATAGGAACGACGGAGACGGAAGGCGATACGGGAGTTCTTCAGCGGACGACCAATTCGACGGAAAATATCATTTACAATGTCAATAACAGTGTGTCGTTGAATTTGAAAGCTTATTTTAATGATATTACTTCCAACTCCAACAATATCAAGATTTATGCCAGCTCCACTAACGGGAATTACGTATTGCAGACGGCGTCACAGGACACTCCGTTTGCGACCACGGGCGGCTGGTACAGGGTGAACTACACGGTCGGCAATCTCCCGGCCAATACCCATTTCATCAAAATCGAGATCCCCGCCAACAGCAAAGGCTACTTTACGCCCGTACTCAGCCAAGTCTCGATCACCCCTGGTACAACCACGACGACGACTTTGACTGACCCGTTGTCGAACTGGAACAGCACCTTCTCTCACACGGCAAATTTGCAGTTGACCGACATCGGATCAACGGTTGCGGAAGGTGATACTTCGGTTGCGCAGAGAACCACCAATACGACGGAGAACTTGATCTACAATGTCGCGGGTAGCAAATCCGCAAGCGTGAAGATCTATTTCAACGATAATACTTCAGATTCCAACAATATCAAGATTTATGCCAGCTCCACCAATGGGAATTACGTATTGCAGACGGCGTCACAGGACACTCCGTTTGCGACCACGGGCAGCTGGTACAGGGTGAACTACACAGTCAGCAATCTCCCGGCCAATACCAATTTCATCAAAATCGAGATTCCCGCCAATAGCAAAGGCTACTTTACGCCCGTGATCAGCCAGGTCTCGATCACCCACGACACAACCGCGACGACGACCTTGACTGACCCGCTGTCGAACTGGAACAGCGCCTTCTCTCACACTGCAAATTTGCAGTTGGCCGACATCGGATCAACGGCTACGGAAGGTGATACTTCGGTTGCGCAGAGGACCACCAATACAACGGAGAGCATGATTTACAATGCCGCGAACAGCAAAACCGCGAGCGTGAAGATCTATTTCAACGATAACACATCTGATTCCAACAACATCAAGATCTATGCCAGCTCTACTAACGGGAATTACGTGCTGCAGACGGCATCCCAAGATACTCCGTTTGCGACCGCGGGCAGCTGGTACAGGGTGAACTATACGGTCGGCAATCTTCCGGCCAATACGAACTTCATCAAAATTGAAATTCCGGCCAATACGAAGGGTAATTTCACACCTGTCATCAGCCAAGTCACGATTACCTATTGAGCCACGGGGGAAAACAATCATGAAATTAGGCGTTTTATCCATTGCTTTCGGTCAAATCGGGCACAGGGAGCTGGCACGAAAAATCAACCATTACGGCTTCGACGCAACTCACTTAGAAATGAACCACATCACCGATGTGGACTGCCGTCCTGGCAAGCTGAGCACGGGGATGGCAAACCATCTAGCGGAAGAATTTGCCCGTTACGGAGTCAACATTCCCGTTCTTGGCTGCTATGTAAACCTGATCGACAAGGATACGGAACGTCGGAAGCTCAACTTGAAGCAGTTGAAGGAGCATCTTCGTTTTGCCCGCGATTTCGGAGCAAGCACAGTCACCACGGAAACCGGTACTGCGAACGTATTGAGCCCATGGGAGCACCATCCTGACAATCAAAATGAAGAGAATTGGAACGAACTGCGTGCCGTAGTGGAGAATTTGGCGGAGGAAGCGGAGAAATGGGGAGTATTCCTCGGTTTGGAAGGTTATACGAACAATGTCATCAACACGCCGGAACGAATGGAGCGCCTGCTGCAGGAAGTCCCTTCTTCGAATCTTGGTATTGTCATGGACCCGTGCAATTATATCGATGAATCGAACAAACACAGACAGGACGATGTGATACGTGACGCAATTGCGAGACTCGGAAACCGAATCTTGATCGCCCATGCCAAAGATTTCAATTATGCAGCCAAAGACCGTGCCGATCATAGGAACGTTCAGCCGGCGGCAGGCACGGGAGAACTGAATTATCCCCTCTATATGGAGCTGTTGATGGAAGCCAAGCCATATATGAAGATTTACCTGGAGCATCTGCATGAATCGCAGATGCTCGCATCCGCCGATTATGTGAATAAAGCCCTGGAATCCGGTCGCCGGACGCAGGAGGTGCGCACATGACGGAAAATGAGCAGCTGTTGTACAAACGTCCCGTGAAATGGGATTACGGCATTGGCATCGTGGGCGCCGGCGGAATCGTTAACGGCGCTCACCTACCCGCTTATCGCAAAGCGGGGCTGAATGTGGCGGCTATTTGCGACATCAATGACGAGGCCGCCGAGCAGACGGCCGGCAGGTGGGGAGTGACGGATCATTACTCCGACTTTAGGGCGCTGCTCGAGCGCGATGATATTCAGATTATAGACATCGCCATTCCCAACGAGGGACGTATCGACATAGTCAAACAAGCCGTTGCTGCCGGGAAGCACATTTTGATCCAAAAACCGTTCGCCCACCGTTATGAACAGGCCGTGGAGATGGTTCAAGCTGCCAAAAAAGCGGGAGTGCGGCTGGCGGTTAATCAGAACGCCCGATTCGCCCCTTTCTATGCCATGGTTAAGAGAATCATCGACTCCGGCGAACTTGGCGAAATTTATCTGCTGACCCATGAGATGAGAATCAATCAGGATGCGAACATGGGGGAGACTTGGTTTTCCAAAATCCCCCACTTCCTCATCATCGATTACGAGATTCATCATATCGATTTGATGCGTTATTGGTCCGGCCAGACGCCTGTGAAAGTATATGCTTCCGTTACGAAGATGGCGGGACAGAATTTCGAAAGCGAAATGACGGCGCTCACGACGATGGAATTTGCAAGCGGCCTTCGCGCCTCGCTGATTGCCGTCGACACGCAGCAGGCCGACGATAATTTCTTCCGTTTCACGGTGGAGGGCAGCAAGGGGAGCCTGTACGGACATATTGGCAACAACTACTCGTCTCCTTCCATTGAGTACACGACAAAAGATCATCCGGGCGAACGGATTCGCCCGGCCATGGAAGGCTCATGGTTTCCGGATGCTTTTTACGGCACGATGTTCGAATTAATGAATTCTATCAATGAGCAGAGGGAAGCCTCTATCAGCGGTGAAGATAACATTCACACCCTAAGGCTACTACATGGTGTAATCGAATCGATAGAGACTCAGTCATTAGTCTATTTGTAAATACGAACGAGCGAGGCCAAATTCATGAGCACAAGGAAAACGGCATTCGAATCATTGCCGCTCGGAGCGATCAAGCCGAGCGGTTGGCTTCGGGATCAATTGCGCATTCAGGCCGATGGATTGACGGGAAATCTCGAGGAGCACTGGGCCGACGTCGGTCCAGAAAACGGCTGGCTCGGCGGCAAAGGAGAAAGCTGGGAACGCGGACCCTATTATGTGGACGGGGTGTTGCCGCTGGCCTATTTGCTGGAGGACGAGCGGCTGCTCGCCAAGGCGAAGCGTTGGGTGGAGTGGTCGCTTGCCAGCCAACGGGAAGACGGCTCGTTCGGACCGGAACGGATAGAAACCGTGAATACCGAGATCAACAAAGACTTTGACTGGTGGCATTACATGATCATGCTGAAGGTCATCACGCAATATGCGGAAGCATCGGGAGACGAGCGGGTTATACCGTTTCTGACGAAATACTTTCGCTATGTGCGGCGGTTGATCGAAAATAAGCCGCTGCAGGGGTGGGCGGAAGCCCGCGGCGCCGAGATGCTGCTGACCATCCAGTGGCTGCATCGCAGAACGAAAGAGGAGTTTCTGTTGGAACTGGCCGAGATCGTTGCGGAACAGACGACGAACTGGACGGATATATTTCACGATTTTCCTTTCTGGCGAAAGGTTGACCAGTGGGATTGGAAGACGCATGTGGTCAACGTTGCAATGGGTATTAAAGCGCCAGGCGTGCGGTATGAGTTGACCAGCGATCCGCGTGAGCAGGCCGCGGTTCATCGCGGAATCGACAGCCTGATGACCTATCACGGGCAAGCCCACGGTATGTTCTCGGGAGACGAATGGCTGTCCGGTACCGATCCAAGCCAAGGCTTAGAGCTCTGCGCGGTCGTGGAGTATATGTTCTCCATGGAGCAGCTGACGAGAGTGTTCGGCGAAGGCCGTTTCGGCGACATTCTCGAGAAGGTGACGTTTAACGCGCTGCCTGCGACGGTCTCCAAGGACTGGACGTCTCATCAGTACGACCAACAGGTTAACCAGATTCTATGCAATGTTGCGCCGCGCAATTGGTGCAATAACGCGGAAGCGAACCTGTTCGGGCTGGAGCCGAACTTCGGCTGCTGCACGTCGAATATGCACCAAGGTTGGCCGAAGTTCGTCTCGCACATGTGGATGCAGGATGGAAGCGGCGGACTTGCCGCCGTCTCTTACGCGCCATGTTTCGTGACGGCTCAAGTCGGGGTCTCCGGCGCCTCCGCCGAAGCTCGAATCGAGGTGAGCGGCGGCTATCCTTTCCGTGAGACTATTGAGATGCGGTTAGAGCTGAGCCGATCCGTTGAATGTGGGATTTCTCTGAGAATTCCTCAATGGTGCCGGGAGCCGACCCTGTCGGTGAATGGGGAGCCCATGGCATTGCATTCGTTGAACGGTTATGCCAAGGTGCAGCGGGAGTGGAATGATGGAGACCGATTGACGCTGCACCTTCCGATGACGGTGAAGACCATCTCCCGAAATTTGCTCGCAGCGAGCGTGGAAAGGGGGCCACTCATCTATGCGCTCCCTGTAGAGGAAAACTGGCAGCTGTTGAAGCAACGGGATAAGTTCCACGACTGGGAAGTTTATCCGGGGTCTGCCTGGAAATACGGGCTGCTGGCCGACAGTGAATACGTAGTCATTTTGTCTGATCGCATTGCGTACCAGCCCTTCGACGCGAGTAACTCGCCCGTCCGCCTGAAGGCTAAGGGGCAGCTCGTTCGCGAATGGAAAATGGAGGATAATAATGCCGGCACGCCACCGATGCATCCCAATACGGAAGGCCAGCCGATCGTCGATTTGGAGCTTGTGCCTTACGGTGGCGCAAAATTGCGTATTGCCGAATTTCCGTCGATCGGCCATAAGTTGGAAGCAGGACGGCATTTGAAATGAAGGCGACATCGCGGCCACACCTAATCTGGAGAGGATAATTAAAGATGAACCAATCGGCAATCTACAATCGACTGCAGGGCAGCATGCCCAAAATCGGCATTCGCCCTATCATTGACGGCCGCAGAGGGGGCATCCGCGAATCGCTGGAAGACGTTACGATGGAAATGGCCAAGCGGGCTGCTGCCTTTTTATCGGAAAATTTGCGACACAGCAATGGGCTGCCCGTGGAATGCGTGATCGCGGATACCTGCATCGGCGGAGTCGCGGAAGCAGCTTGCACCGAGGAGAAGTTCACCCGGGAGAATGTGAGGTTGACCCTTTCGGTGACGCCTTCCTGGTGTTATCCGACGGAAACGCTGGATACTCACCCGTCCAGGCCGAAGGCGATTTGGGGCTTCAACGGGACGGAGCGTCCGGGCGCGGTGTATCTGGCGGCAGCATTGAGCGCGCATAACCAGAAGGGGCTTCCCGCCTTTGCGATTTACGGGCATGACGTTCAGGATATCGGCGACACGGAGATTACGCCGGATGTGAAGGAGAAGCTGTTGCGATTCGCCAAGGCAGGTCTGGCGGTCGCGACGATGCAGGGCAAATCCTACCTGTCCATGGGTTCCGTATCGATGGGGATTGCCGGTTGCATCGTGGATGAATCTTTCTTCTTGCGTTATCTCGGCATCCGCAACGAGTATGTCGACATGACAGAATTCGTCCGCCGGATGGAGCTTGGCATTTACGACCAGGAGGAATACCGGAACGCGTTAGCCTGGGTGCGCGATCACTGCATTCCCGGTGCCGACGTGAATCCGCCACGTCTGAAACGCTCGGAGGAGCAGAAGGCCAAAGATTGGGAAACCGTCGTTAAAATGACGCTGATCGCTCGCGATCTGATGATCGGCAACCCGAAGCTGGCGCAAATGGGATACGGTGAGGAAGCGCTTGGCCATAACGCGATCGCCGCCGGCTTCCAGGGACAGCGCGCATGGACGGACTACTTCCCGACCGGCGATTTCATGGAAGCGATATTGAACTCCTCCTTCGATTGGAATGGCAACCGCGAGCCTTACATGCTCGCAACCGAGAACGATACGCTCAACAGCGTCACGATGCTGTTCGGACATCTGTTGACGAATGCCGCGCAAATTTTCGCGGACGTACGCACTTATTGGAGTCCTGAGGCGGTCAAACGCGTGACGGGACATACGCTGGAAGGCGCAACTGCTCAGGGCATCATTCATCTGATCAATTCGGGCCCTGCCGCTTTAGACGGCACGGGAAGACAGACACAAGACGGCAAACCGGCTATGAAGCCGTTCTGGGAAATTACGGATGTTGAAGTTAAGGAATGCCTGGAAGCGACGAAGTGGTGCCCGGCGGTCGATTTTTTCCGCGGTGGCGGATTCTCTACCGACTTTACTACGCGCGAAGGCATGCCGGTTACGATGGCTCGCATCAATCTCGTTGCCGGGGTCGGCCCCGTGCTGCAGTTAGCTGAAGGTTACACGGTCGAGCTACCGGATGACGTGCACGACAAGCTCGACCAGAGGAGCAATCCGACCTGGCCGACGACCTGGTTCGTGCCGAACCTGACGGGAGAACAACTTTTTAAGGACGTCTATACCGTCATGAACAACTGGGGCTCGAATCATGCGGCAGTCAGCTATGGCCATATCGGCGGCGACCTTATCACGCTCGCAGCGATGCTCCGAATTCCGGTCAGCATGCACAACGTGCCGGACGAACGGGTGTTCCGGCCGAGCGCCTGGACGGCATTCGGTGGATTGGAGCCCGTCGGAGCTGACTACCGCGCCTGCGCAGCATTCGGCCCGCTGTACAAATAAGAGAGGGGCATCAGATATGGAACGGCTCTATGCCATCGGCGTCGATTACGGCACCGAGTCGGGAAGGGCACTGCTGGTAGACATCGCCACGGGGGAGGAGATATCAACCCATGTCACCCCGTACCCCCACGGCGTGATCGAAGAGACGCTTCCCGGTTCCGGCCGGAAGCTCGGCCATGACTGGGCGCTTCAGCATCCGGATGATTATTTGGAGGTTCTGAGGCGTTCGGTGCCGGAGGTACTTCGCCTGTCGGGTGTCAGTCCGTATAGCGTGATCGGCATCGGCATTGATTTTACCGCCTGTACGATGATGCCGCTGGATGCGGAGGGCACTCCACTGTGTTTGCGGAAGGAATGGGAAGAGAATCCCCACAGCTGGGTGAAATTATGGAAGCATCACGCGGCGCAGGAAGAAGCGAACCGGATCAACGAAATCGCCGGCCTGCGGAGGGAAGCCTTCCTTCCCCTGTACGGCGGCAGGTTGTCTTCGGAATGGATGCTCGCCAAAGCGTGGCAAATCCTGAACGAAGCTCCGGAGATCTACGAACAGGCCGATATGTTTATGGAAGCTGCGGATTGGGTGGTCATGCAGATGACCGGCCTTCTCGTCCGCAACAGCTGCACGGCCGGCTACAAAGCCGTCTGGCATAAGCGCGAAGGCTATCCTTCCAAAGCGTTTCTCCGGATGCTAGATCCCCGGTTAGAGCTGCTAACCGAAGTGAAACTCAGAGGGCCGATCGCGGCGCTGGGAACGAAGGCTGGCGAGCTATGCGACTCCATGGCGGATATGATGGGTCTGCGTGCCGGAACGGCCGTGGCCGTCGGAAATATCGACGCGCATGCCATGGTGCCGGCCGTAGGAGTCGTGACGCCTGGCAAACTCGTCATGGCGATGGGTACGTCGACATGCCATCTGCTGCTGAGCGACAAGGAAGTGCTCGCAGAAGGCATCTGCGGCGTGGTGGAAGACGGGATTGTCGCCGGCTATTTCGGGTATGAAGCTGGACAGTCGGCGGTGGGCGATATTTTCGCTTGGTATGTGGAAGAGGCTGTGCCGGAGTACGTGAAGCGGCAGGCGGCCGATGAAGGCATGGGCGTGCACGAATGGCTGGAACGGCAGGCGTCGAAAGCTCGGCCTGGCGAAAGCGGCCTTCTAGCGCTGGACTGGTGGAACGGCAACCGCTCTGTGCTGATGGATGCCGATCTCACCGGCGTGGTAGTCGGGCTTACGCTCCAGACGAAGCCGGAGGAAATCTACCGGACGCTGCTCGAGGCGACGGCGTTCGGAACGCGCCAAATCATCGAGGCTTTCACTCGGAGCGGAGTGACCGTGGACGAATTATATGCCTGTGGTGGATTGCCGCAGCGCAACAAGTTGCTCATGCAGATTTACTCGGACGTGACCGGGCGGGAAATCAAAATCGCCGATTCGACCCAGACGGCGGCGCTCGGAGCGGCCATGTTCGGAGCGGTGGCGGCGGGCTCCGTGGCGGGCGGGTACGACTCCATCGTGGAAGCGGCGGAGCGGATGGCCCGGGTGCGGGAGGAAACGTTCAAGCCCATTCCGGAGCATGTGAGCGTATACGACCGGCTTTACCGCGAATATACGGAGCTGCACGATTATTTCGGTCGAGGCGGCAACGACATCTTGAAACGGTTGAAAGCGATCAAGTTCGGCCACTCCTAAGGCCGGACTTTTCCGTTCTATTCCAGGCTAAGGAAACGTACCGTGGCGTTTTCGGAGGTAACAATCCCGATTTAGGAAATACCTTGGTCGTGGATAGAAACGAGTAGGCTTTTGATAGGTAAGAGCATGAAGACGCCATAGCGACGGAGGAACGGAAGACCTGTGTTGTACATAGATTCATCTGCTGTAAGGTATACGAAGGCTGGCGAACAGTTCTTTCCGGAATCAAGTAAGGATATCAGATTGTTTGACGAGCTACCGGTTTCGTTGCGCCCCGGGCGGTTACGATCAAATAACGGACTAGCTGGAAACGATAGCTGAGGAGCTAGCCACGTGCCAGCTCCTTTTTGATTAATTGAATCGAAGGTGAATGTAGCTGCTAAAAAATGGGTTACAGATGTTAGTGTAGCCTATTTCGATTAATCTCATTTGTACCCAAAATAATTTCAATAAATCTCAATTGACAAATCTCAATTGACAATATATAAAATCTCAACCGTAGCCATAATTCCACCTGTTTTTGCTACAATTTTGTCTCATCTATAACTATTACTCACATCCAATTGAAGCAATAGCGGTGCACAAGTTCATTGAACTTGTGCGCTTTTTTATGAAAATCGAATCAGCGCAGGTGCTTGAGCTTCATTGCACGCTGAACGCATGCAAAGATAATGAAACCTTTCGTCAAAATATTGAATCGAATAGGTCGGTCGATATTGGTAAATTGAAGAAAACAGTTATCACGGGGATTTCTCTGCGACGGCTGTTTTCTCTTCTTTTGCATTAATGCTTGTTCATTATATTATGATGATAGAATGTTAGGGAGAATAGGGCTTCCTATAAGGCCAATGGAAAAAGGGGACATCGCTTTGTTGCGATTCATAGATAGCCCACTAAGATTCATGAAGCAAAGAGCATCAAATTTGAGTATTACGAATCGTATGGCTATTTTCTACATTATTATTTTGGTCTTCTCCATTGCCTTGTGCACATTGCTTTATCAACAAATTTATTATCGAATAACCTCTGACAAGATCAGCGAAGTGTCCATGCAGAACTTATATTCTATTAGGACTAGCGTGGAACAGACGATCGACAACCTCAATAATTATTCAAAAATGACGTTAGCCAATGACGATTTACAGTATACGTTGCGTAGCGGCAACATCTATACGGACTTAGTTACGCAGAAGCGAGTCCATGAATACTTGGTTCACTTAATCGAAGCGGTACCTCAGATCGAGTCCGTTTATTTTTTCGACAGCCATTCGAATGAATATATGGTGGGCAACTTAGGCATTAATCAATTTAACCTGAGCGACATCAAAGACGCCGGCTGGTACAACGAGGTGCTTGAGCATCAAGGATCTTACATTCTGAAGCTAAACGGCGGCGGTGCGTTTACCAGAGACACGAATAGCAACTTCGTTTCTATGATTCGAGTCGTACGGGATCTTAATAGTATCAAGCCTATCGGCATTCTCATTCTGAACATTCGTGAATCCGCTTTCAAGCTATCCTACAATAATATCCTCGACAAATATAAGACCGACGTTACCTTATTGGACGAGAACGATGAAAGCATCGTGAAGTCCGGCGAGGCTAGCGTGCGTGATATGGAGCACTATCTTTCTCTATCGGGCATGAAAGAATACGATTCGAGAATCGAGAAGCGAAATGGCGCGCAGTACCTCTACTCCCATCTTCACGATAGTAATAACAACTGGAAGTTAGTTAGCGTAATGCCCATTGAAGAGTTATTAAGCGAATCGAGATCCGTTAGTTGGGTCGGTCTTCTCATTATTCTCGTGAATGGAATTTTGTTATTCATTGGTTCCATCTTTATTTCGCGTATACTCACCAATCCGATTAAGAAGCTGTTAAGGTCCATGAGAAGCATCGAAAGAGGAGAGTTCAAGCAAGTCGATATTAAAGCAGGCCACAACGAGATCGGCAGACTAAGAGACGGCTACAATATGATGATCCATGAAATCCAGAAGCTGATCGGGCGGGTTATCGAAGAGCATAATTTCAAGAGAAAAGCCGAATTGAATTTGTTGCAAGCCCAGATTAGACCGCATTTTCTATACAACACGCTCGATTCAATCAATTCTCTAGCGATCTCGGGCCGAACGGAGGCCGTGAGCGAGATCGTTGAAGCTTTGGGCCAGTATTATAGAATCAGCTTGAGCAAGGGGAAAGAAGTTATCACCATCGGGGAAGAGATCGAAGGCGTGCGGAATTACTTAAAGATTCAAAAGATTAGGTACGGAGACATGTTCGACGTCAGCTTCGATATTGATGAGCGTGTGCTGGATCGAAAAATTCTCAAGCTTATTCTCCAACCGCTTGTCGAGAACGCCTTGTATCATGGAATCAGAGCCCAGGGGGAACCCGGAACGATCCAAATAAGCGCCAAGTACGCCCCGGACTTCATCTTGCTAACGGTGGAGGATGACGGAGCGGGAATGAGCGAGGAATCGCTGCGCAAGCTGTTGGATGACGAACTGAATGCCAACGCAGCTAGCTTTGGCGTTAAAGGAACGTTGGAACGGTTGCGTATTTTCTATGGCGTCGATCAAATTTGCACGTTCGAAAGCCGCGTCGGAAGCGGAACCAAGGTGACCATCAAGATCCCTAATGCGGAGAGAAACGAGGATGCCATCTAAATGATCAAAATCATGCTCGTAGACGATGAAGTTCTCATTCGAGACTTAATCAAGAATAGAATCCGGTGGGCGGAGCTCGGCATGGAAATCGTATGCGAGGCTTCGAGCGCTCGCGAGGCGCTTGCTTTGGTCGAGCGGTATGAACCCGATATTATAATAACGGACATCTGTATGCCCGTTATGGATGGTATCGAGCTTAGCGCTCAGGTGTTGGCCGGGCGTCCTCATGTGAAGATCGTGGTGCTGACCGGCCATGAAGAGTTCGAATATGCGAAGCGAAGCATCAACGCGGGAATCTCGGATTTCTTGCTAAAGCCGATTAACGGGCAAGAGATCGAGCGCGTCGCTCTCAAGCTTAAGGAAAAGCTGGGAGAAGAGAATAGCAAAAAGCGCGAGCTCGAAGCATTAAAGAAGAGGTTGACGGAACATCTTCCGTTCTTAAAAGAAAAGTTCCTACACGAATTGGTCCATCAGGATATTGACAGTGAGGAACTAAAGGAGTCATTGGCTTATTATCATTTGAATTTTCAGAGGGAAGTCGAGCATTATCAGATTGCAATCTTGGAGGCCGAGGGTTCGGATTTAGTAGACCATCCGGGAGAAGAGCAGAGACTTCTATTCGGATTGCAATGCAAGGACTTAATCGACCAACACTTTAAGGACTATGCGTTCATCCATAGCTATTCCGAGAACGATAAACGGATAGTTCTCTTATGCAACGATCCTACTGCGGATATGGTCGATTGCTGCGAATCGATCAAGGGCATGCTCATCGACCGGTTACCATGCGTCGTGAATATCGGTATCGGTAATAGAGTCGGAGATTTGAAAAATCTAAAACACTCGTACAAAAATGCGCTAGAAGCGCTCGAGTATAAAATCATCGTCGGCAAAAATCAGGTCGTCAGCTACGATGAATTGGTTTTCCTGGCTGAAGATCATGCTGCTCCCCAACCGGAGGGACTAGATCAATTAAAGTTTTATATCAAGACCGGATTAGCCGACAAGGCGCAGCACTCCATCGAGGAGCTATTTAAGGAATTCGGCAATATGCCGAATCATACACTGGACGGCATTCGATTAGTTGCCCTGGATGCAGTATCCGCTTGCTTGCACGTTCTTAACGAATTAGGCATCAACCACTCGGCCGTGTGGGTGGACAGGCTGCAACCGTTCCAATCCGTCTTGAAATCGGATACGTTGCCTGAGATCAAACAATATTTGAAGGAAATGAGTTTGGGCATCATCGCTCAAATTAATGGTCTGAATACGAAAAAAGTCAACATTGTCGTTAGACAGATCAAGGAGCATTTGGCCGACAATATGGCGGATGCCGAGTTGTCTCCTTCCGGAATCGCAAAAGCCTTTTATTTGAATCAAAGCCATCTGAGCCGCTTGTTTAAACAGGAGACAGGGCAGACTTTCGTTGAATATTTGACGAGAATTCGATTGGAAAAAGCGATAGAGCTGCTTAAGCAAACGGATATGAAGGTGTATCAGATCGGAGAAAAAGTCGGGATTCCCGATCCCCACTACTTCAGCATCGTGTTTAAAAAATTCACGGGAAAATCGATCAACGACTATAGAAAAATGTAGCTTTGACGGTTGGCTTAGCGTCAACCGTCTTTAAATTGCGCGCCGAACGCATGCAAAAATAATGAAACCTTACGTCAAAATATTGAATCGAATAGGCTTGTCGAAATTGGTAAATTGAGTGAAGCAAGAGAAACAATTAACTAAGGAGGTCTATTTTGTGAAAGGGTTTACAACTAAGGCAGCTACTCTGGTAATGGCAACGAGTTTGGTTATCGGTCTAAGCGCATGCGGGTCCAATAAAAACAATTCCGGCTCGTCATTGGAAGCGCCTTCATCGGCAGCGGTAACGACAGAGCCGTCGAAATCGGCGGAACCGGTAACCTTGAAGCTCTGGCATCAGTGGGCTTCCCCGAACGACGGTAATACCAAAGCATTTCGTGCCGCGATCGACGAATGGAACAAGAACAACCCGGACATTCAGGTCGAAGACGACGGCATCGACGGAGAGTCCTACAAGACGAAGATCAAAACGGCGATCGCGGCTAACGAAGCCCCGGACATCTTCTACGCTTGGGGAGCGGGTTTCGCCAAGCCTTTCGTAGAAGCCAATGCGGTGCTTCCTCTAGATGATTATTTGACGGACGGCACAAGCGATAAGCTCTTGCCTGGCTCGTTGACGAACGTAACCTACGACGGCAAAGTGTACGGTCTGCCTACGAGCTTATCGGTCGCTTCCTTGTACGTAAACAAAGAGATGTTCGATCAGAATGGCATCAAAGTCCCGACGACGTTCAACGAACTGCTCGACGCGGTAAAGGCATTCCGGGCGAAAGGGATTACGCCGATCACTGTGGGAGAGAAGGATCTGTGGCCGGGCATGTACTGGTATGACATTATGGCGATTCGTACCGCAGGTGCTCAAGATGTTCAAAACGCCTTAAGTAACACGGCCTCATTCGATACGCAACCTTACAAAGACGCGGCAGCCAAGCTGCAAGAGCTTGTTGATGCCAAGGCGTTTAATACGAGCCTATTCTCGAACGGCTACAACGAAATGGTGAGCGACTTCACGCAAGGAAAAGCCGCTATGTGCTTCCAAGGCAACTGGCTGGGCGGCTCCGTCGAAGACGAGAATTCGTTGGTCAAAGGCAAAGTTATCGCCATTCCGTTCCCGACAATCGATGGAGGTAAGGGAACCTCGGATGAGTTCTTCGGCGGTGCGATTGATGCTCTATGGGTAAGCGCCAACACGAAGCACAAAGATGAAGCTGTCAAAGTTATCAAGTTTTTAACCGAACAAATGTCCAACAAGCTGTATGAAGCGGGTGCGGGCCTTCCGAGCTGGAAAGTATCGGGCGTAGACGAGAGTAAGATTAGTCCGCTGACGAAGCAAACGATGGACATGATGAAGAACGCAACGAACACGGTTATGTGGTGGGATATTTTCCTCGAAGGCAAAGATGCGGATACGCACAAAAATCTAGTAGCCCAAGTCTTTGACGGAAAAATAACCCCGGATGCTTATGCCGTGGAGATGCAAAAAATCAATTCAAGTAAACAATAACAGCTTTCACTAGCACAACTTTTTGCAAAGACGGTCCCTGAATGCGGGGCCGTCCTTGCGGAAGGAGGAGAACCATGGATAAGGTACTTGGAGACAAAAGGGCAATCGGACTATTCGTTCTGCCTACGCTCATCCTGTTTGCCGTAATAATCATTGCTCCGATTTTCTTATCCGGCTACTACAGCCTGTTAGATTGGAATGGCATAGGAAAGGGAGCTTTCATCGGTCTTAAAAATTATAACGATTTGTTGTTTCACTCTACGGACGGTTTCGGCAAGTCCGTAGGTAACTCCATTATTCTGCTGCTGCTCTCGGTGTTCGTGCAGCTTCCGATTGCTTTGATTATAGCTTTGGTGTTGGCGCGCGGGATGAGGGGCGAAGGCTTCTACCGAACGGTGTATTTCATTCCGGTTATTATGTCGACCGTGGTTATCGGACAGCTTTGGTTGAAAATCTATAACCCGGATTATGGGTTGTTTAATTCCTTTCTGCACGGAATCGGTCTAGACTCCTTAGCTTCGGATTGGCTAGGAGAATCAAGCAAAGCGCTTTACTCCGCATTCGTTCCGATCTTATGGCAGTATACCGGCTACCACATGCTATTATTGTACGCCTCGGCCAAATCCGTGTCGGAAGAAATCTATGAAGCCGCGCGAATCGATGGAGCTACGGGCACTCAGACCGCGATTAAGATCACCATTCCGATGATTAAGCCAATGATCCAGGTTTGCCTGACTTTTGCCGTAATTGGATCCTTAAAAATCTTTGACCTGGTTTACGTCTTAACCAGAGGCGGTCCGCTGCATGCGACCGAAGTGCCCAGCACGTTGATGTACAAGTCGATCTTTGATCAGTACCAGTACGGTTATGGCAGCTCGATTTCCATCTTCATTATCGCCGAGTGCTTAATCTTCACCTTAATCCTACAAAAAATGTTTAAGAGCGAATAATAGACTGCGGGTGGAAAGAAATGAAAACAAAATCTTTATTGCTGAATGTCGTCCTGATCATCGGCATGGTTACTTGCTTATATCCGCTAATCTGGCTAGTGCTATTCTCTCTAAAGGACAACAACGAGATTTTCGGAGGAAACGTCGCCGGTTTGCCCGATCGCTTTCTGTGGGGGAATTACAAGGAAGCGTTGATTCAAGCAAAGGTGGGCATCTATTTTAAGAATAGCGTGCTGGTAACGGGGATTACGATAATAGCCGCCTGCTTCCTGGCTCTAACAACCTCATACGCCATTATTAGAATGAGGTGGAAGCTCAGCAAAGCGGCGTTAACGCTGCTGCTGCTCGGGTTGATGGTACCTCAGCATGCGGCTCTGCTTCCTATTTTCATAATATTGAAAAAATTAAGCCTGCTAGATTCTTATTGGGCGTTGATTATTCCCTATACCGTGTTCGCCATCCCAATGGCCGTGTTTATTTTCTCGGGATTTTTGAAAGGCATTCCGAAGGAGCTCGAGGAAGCCGCTTGTATCGATGGCTGCAATATTTATCAAATTTTATTCAAAATCGTCTCGCCGCTAGTAACGCCCGCATTGGCCACGATTGCTATATTTACTTACCTCTCTTCTTGGAATGAGCTAATGTTCGCCGTAACTTTCGTTAATTCGGCCTCCTTGAAGACGATAACGGTAGGCATCCAGACGATGGTCGGCCAATACTCTACAGCTTGGGGTCCCATCGGTGCGGGTCTGGTTGTAGCCACATTACCCACGATACTGATCTATTCCATCTTGAGCAATCAAGTTCAGAAGAGTCTTATCGTCGGAGCGGTTAAGGGATAGTCGAAAGCGAGGAATAGGAATTGATTAATCAGCACAAGACGTTCAGGACGGATAAGTTTCTATATGGCGTCTGTTATTATCCCGAGCATTGGGACGAGGAGCTATGGGAGGAAGACTTTCGCAGGATGCGGGAGTTAGGGATGAATGTCGTTCGCATGGGGGAGACCGCTTGGAACATTTGGGAGCCGGAGGAGGATGTTTATTCCTTCGAGCTCTTTGATCGGGCGATTGAGCTAGCCGCCCAAAACAACCTAAAAGTAATCCTGGGCACGCCTACTTATGCGCCGCCTGCATGGTTAACTTTTAAATATCCCGAAGTGCTAAGACTAGATTTCTATGGCCATGTCATGCAGCACGGATCACGCCGGCATGCCAATTATACAAGCGAGGTGATCCTTGAGCGCAGCATGAAGGTCGTAACGGCAATCGCGGAGCATTACAAGAATAACGCGAGCGTTATCGGCTGGCAGATCGATAACGAGCTGAATTGTCACATGGATGTGAGCTTTGCGGATAGCGATCATGACGCATTCCGGGAATGGTGTAACGTCAAATACGGCGACTTGGGCGCGTTAAACGCGGCGTGGGGGACCGCTTTTTGGGCGCAGACCTATACGGATTGGAATCAGATCTGCCTGCCTCGCCCGACTGTTACCTATCATAACCCAGGTCACTTGTTGGACTTCTATCGCTTCATCTCCGATTCCGCCATTGGATTCGCGAAGCTGCAGTCCGACATTCTCAAAGCTGCCAATCCGAAAGCTTTCGTCACGCATAATGGCCTATTCGATAATATCGACTACCATAAGCTGACGGAGCAATCGCTCGATTTTATCTCGTTCGATTCGTATCCAGCTTTCGCGCTAATGCAGCGGCAAGACAGTCCCGAGCATTTCAGGGATCGAATCTTCAGCATGAGACTCAGCCGCGTGAGAGGCCTGTCTTCGAAATTCGTCATTCTTGAGCAGCAAGCCGGGCCCGGAGGACAATAGGGATCCGTACTGCTAGACAAAGTATCGGACTATTTGCACCGAACGCCCAAGCCTGGGCAGATGCGATTGTGGGCATGGCAATCCATCGCTCACGGTGCGGACGGATTGCTGTTCTTCCGATGGAGAACCTGTCCGTACGGGGCCGAGTCTTTGTGGCATGGGTTGAACCAATACGGCAACCAACCTAACAGGCGATTAGACGAAGCAGGGCAGCTTGGGCGCGAGCTGAAGGAGGTGAATCAGCTCATCATTGAAAGCGCATGCAAGTCGGATGCGGCCATCCTTTACGATTACGATAACGACAGCAACTGCAAGATCGAAGGATATATCGGACAACAAATGTGGCGAAGCGAAGAGAAGGTCTATCAAGCGTTAAACGAAAGGCACATTATGACGGACGTTCTCCCGCACGCCCAATCGCTGCAAGCCGCGCAGTTGAAGCCTTACAAGATCATCTTTTGCGTAAACGCGCAAATGCTGGATGAGGAGGATATTGCGAGACTTACCGCTTACGTCGAGGAGGGAGGCATCCTTGTTCTAGGGCCTAGATGCGGCTACAAGAGCAGGGAGAACAAAGCCCGCATGCTACCATTCCCTGGATTACTAAGAGAGCTTGCCGGAATCGAAGTGAGAGACTTCACGATGTTGGATGAATCCGACAAAGTGGAAGTACGGTTCGAAAGCAATGGCAAGGCTACCGGAACTGTTACCTTTAATGAAATGCTAGCTTTGACCGCGGCGAACGCAGAGATCGTCGCCCGATACACCTCTGATTACTATGCGCATGAGACGGCTATTTCTAAAGTTTCAGTCGGGAAGGGAAAGGTTATCTATTGCGGCACGATGCCAACAGTCGAGATCACCGATCTTATTTTAGAGGACCTAGGCATAGAGGGTGACCTATCTGATTGGGTTGAAGTGCCCAAAGAAATCGAGGTCGTTAAGAGAGCGCATCATAGCGGGGATATTTACATTTTTATGAACTATATGAATAAGCCGGTTAACGTTTATTTTAAACAAAGCGTTAACGAGCTCATATCCGGGAGCTTGCTTACGGGGGCATTTGGATTACAGCCCTTTGCGGTCCATTTAATTCAGAAAAATAAATTCAATTAAAGCGAGGAGCGAATGAATAATGTTTTATCGGAAAACCATGAAAAAAACGGTGTTCAGCATGGCATCCGCATTACTCGTATTTTCGACGCTAACGCTCGGGAACGCAACGACTTATGCCGCGGACGGTACGGCAACGGTGAACTGGAATGTCGAAAACCAAGAAATCGACGGCTTCGGCGTTTCGGGGGCGTTCCACCAGGCTTATCAATTGCAGCAAAGCAACTCGACCGTTCAGAACCAAGTGTTGGACCTGCTGTTCTCTACGACAAACGGAGCAGGATTATCTATCATAAGAAACGACGTGGGAGACAGCGGAACATGGAACGACGTAGCCAGCTGGCCGCATACCTCAATTGAACCGACGCAAGGAAATTTTAATACGGATGTTCTGAATGACGATCAGCTATGGTTCATGAATCAGGCCAAAACCCGCGGAGTTAACAGGTTCTTCAGCACCGTATGGAGTCCTCCTGGCTGGATGAAGACGAACGGTACCGTGGAGCATGGCGGAAGCTTAAGAACGGATATGTATCAGGCTTATGCCGATTACCTCGCTAGATATATTAAGGACTATAAGTCGAAGTTCGGTATCGACCTCTATGCGATCTCCCTCGCGAACGAGCCTAATAACGATACGTACTATTCTTCGAGCGACTGGACGGGCAACCAATTCCGTGATTTTATTAACAATAATTTAATTGCTACGTTCGATAACAACAATATCACTTCGAAGGTCATTGTGGGAGAGTCCGCCGGGTGGGAGGAAAGTCTCGCCGTATCTTCTTTAAACGACGGAACAGCAAGCTCGCGATTGGATATTACGGGGACGCATGCCTACGATGCCGGTACGGGCGCTTTACCGGTTACGTTAAGTAAGAATAAGAAATTTTGGCAGACCGAAGTCGGTAACATGGGGCCTAATAACAATACCCTCGATGACCAGCTCTATTGGGCGAAGCTGATTAATAGCCATATGCTTAGCAATGCGAGCGCTTGGCTTTATTGGTGGGGCGTTACCGTTAAAAACGACGGCGAGGCGCTGATTAACAACTTAAATCCGAGCGCTAACACGTATACGGTTCAAAAGAGACTGTATGCTATCGCCAACTTCAGCCGTTTCATTAGACCTGGCTACGTCAGAATCGGCGCAGATTCCAATCCGGCTACGGATGTTTATTTGACGGCCTATAAGAATAAATCCGACGGAAAATTCGTATTGGTTGCCATTAACGATAGCGGCTCTAATAAAAGCATCAACTTCTCGCTGAACGGTTTCACGGCATCCTCGGTCACTCCCTACCGTACGTCCGCGACCGAAAGCATGGCGGCTCTATCCAATGTAAGCGTTACGGGCGGCAATGCGCTTAACGTTACGCTTAATGCAAAAAGCATTACGACATTCGTAGGAACCGCGACTTCTACGGGTAATAGCGGCGTGCAGTTGTTCTTTAACGATTTCGAGAACGGTACGATCGGACAAAATGCGGCTGGCTGGACGACGGACGGTGGAACCTGGCAAGTGTTCCAACCGGCGGGCAACACCAAGGAGTATCAGAAGACTAGCACGGGAGACAATACTTCCCTAGCCGGATCGAGTTGGTCGAATTATTATGTACAGGGCTATCTAAAGCTTGCGGATGTAACCAATGGAGGCGTCTGTCTACTCGGCAGAGTCCAAGATAATAGTCACTATTACCAGCTTGAATTCAAGAAGGATACTTCGGGCAATCGGAAGTGGTGGATTTGGAAAAACAACGGCGGCAGCTGGACGCAGATCGCATCGGGGTACTATCCTTATGAGGCCAATACGTACTACCTGACTAGGCTCGATATGAACGGAAGCCGATTGACCGCTTCGATCTCGACGGACTTCGGTAATTCATTCGTAACTCTCGGATCCGGGCAAGATACGCAATATACATCCGGCAAGATCGGCGTAAGATCTTGGGGATCGGGCGGTTCCTTTGACGCAATAAGGGTTATTCAGGATAACTGATAACAATAACCAAAAAGCAAAGCAACGCCGAAAGAACGAGCTTGCGATTCGGGCAACTCGCATCTTAAGCGGCAGCGATGCGGCGGAAATCCCGGTTGTACGATCATCGAACGGGAGTTTCGCTCCAGGAAATACAGCGATGATTTTCGGCGTAGGAATGAATTTCCCGGCGATCGACGATAAACAAGAAGATCCGTCGATCATCGGGTTGCTACCGTTGCCGTATATGGAGGGTACGAAGCGAACGATACCAGGCTGGTACAGCGGGTTTGCGGTATCGCGAACGGCTATCAATAAATCCGCCGCATAGGAGTTTGTTTCTTACTTGTCGATGCAAGTGAACGAAACGACGCTGCAGCTTGGCAAAGCGGAAATTCCAACAAGTCCTAGCATAGCTAACGAGCTGCGAAAGACTGCCGATCCGAAGCTCGCATTTTATATGGATGAGGCGCAAAATGGGACGCATGCCGATCAGGCGGTAATTAACAAAATCGCGGCCCTGTGGGATAAAACGATTGAAATGAAGTTCCAAGGCATCGTGCATGGCAACGATGCGGATATTCCAGCGGGACTGCATGATCTTGCTCTTGATATCGATGAGGCGCTGACTAAGTCATCCCCGTCTTCATCTTAACGGTTTTGGCGTACTCGGACGGAGACATGCCGGCGTTTTTCTTGAATTCCCTAGAGAAATAATGAATGCTCGAATAACCAAGCCTGGCCGATATTTCGGTCAGGTTATATTTTTGTTCCCGGATGAGCGTCTTCGCTTCTTCGAACTTGAGCGTCCGGTAATATTCCATAATGCCGCAACGGAAACGGTCGTGGAAAATTTGCTTCAGCCGGCTTTTGCCGACATGGAATTGCTTGCAGAGCACTTCTAGGGACAGCGGCTCGGACAGGTTCCGCCGCAGATAATCGACGATGCGGTCGCTGAGCTCCTGCTCGAAGTTCGTCTTATACACGTTGGTCAGCTTGGCCGACGGCTTGTCCGCTTCGGCGGTCTGGCAGGCTCGGACGAGCGAAATGAGCAGGATTTCCAAGTAGGACCGCATCAATTGCTCGCTGCCGAACGGCGCTTCCGGATTGCGGATAAGCCGGTGCTCCGACGGGTCGTCGAACGGAGGCGCGAACGCGCGAAACCCTTCCTGGACGGCGAGCGAGAGCCAATGCCGGTCCGCGTCGCTAAGCGTCAGCACGAGGTCCTGCAACGCGTTCATTCCGGGAGAAGCGCATTCGAAAGAAATCACGACCAGATTCGGCGGCTTATGATGGGGCTGAACCCGCACCGTATGGAACTCGTCCGGCTTATGGAAGATCATATGGCCCTGCTTCAGCTCGTACGTCCGGTCGTCCGCGCGCACTTCCACGCTTCCTTTGTCGACGTACAGCAGCTCCCAGAAGTCGTGCTGCTCTCCATCGAACACGAAGCCGTTCGCGTATTCGAAGTAATGGAACGAGATCAGTTGATCGACCTTGAGCGATTCCGCAAGCGCGGTTCTGACGAATTCCATGCTTCTGCCTCCCTGTTAAAAACGATTGTAGCATCGCCCTCGCGATCTGTACAAATCTATCGGCTGAATTGCTAAATGCGCGCCCTTGGTCCTCGTCTATAATCAACACTATCATAAGGAATGGAGTTGAACGACGGATGAAAAAGGGGATCAATATTTGGTCGTTTCCCGGGGGCATGTCGCTCGCGGATTCGATCCGGCTCGCTAAAACGGCCGGCTTCGAGGGTATAGAACCGGCGCTCGGCGCTACGGGGGAGCTCGGCTTGGATTGCACGGAGCGCGAGCTGCTGGAAATCCGCAAGACGGCCGAGGATACGGGCATCGAGCTGACGAGCTTGGCAAGCGGACTGTATTGGGATTATTCGCTGACGAGCTCTGACGCGAGCATTCGCGCGAAGGCGCGGGACATCGTGAAAAAGCAGCTCGAATCGGCGTCCGTCCTCGGCGTAGACACGATTCTCGTCGTTCCCGGCGCGGTCGGCGTCGACTTCATTCCAGGTTCGGAGGTCGTACCGTACGACCGTGCGTACGATTACGCGCTCGAGGCGTTGTCGGGCCTAGCGGCGGAAGCCGAAGCGCAGCGCGTTAGCATCGGAATCGAGAACGTGTGGAACAAGTTCCTGCTGTCTCCGCTCGAGATGCGGGGCTTCATTGACGCGATCGGCTCGCCATACGTGGGCGCTTACTTCGACGTCGGCAACGTCATCTACTCCGGCTATCCGGAGCATTGGATTCCGATTCTCGGCCATCGCATCAAGAAGGTGCATTTCAAGGATTATCGCCGGGACGCGGGCGGGTTGCACGGCTTCGTCGACTTATTGGCGGGAGACGTCGATTACGAGGCGGTCGTATCCGCGCTTAAAGGCATCGGCTACGACGGGTACGTTATCGCCGAGATGATCCCGGGCTATAGGCAACAGCCTCAGCAGATCGTTCATAATACATCCGGCGCGATGGACGCGATCCTGGGGAGGAATAAGTAATGCTGCGAATCGGACTGATCGGTCTTGGGTTCATGGGCAATACCCATCTCGAGAATTATATGCGGTTAGAGCAAGAAGGACATGACATTCAAGTCGTCGCGCTATGCGACATGGATCCGGAGAAGCTGAAGGGTCCCGCGACGGCGGGCAATATCGAGACCGTCGGCGGCGCGATCGATTTTGGCAGATTCAAGAAGTATACAAGCGTCGCGGACATGCTGGCGGGCGAGCAACTGGACGCCGTGGACATCACGCTGCCTACGTTCTTGCACGAGCAAGTAGCCGTGCAGTGCTTGGAGCACGGCTTGCACGTGCTATGCGAGAAGCCGATGGCGCTGACGCAGGAGGCTTGCGACAATATGCTCGCCGCGGCGGAGCGAAGCGGCAAGCAGCTAATGATCGGACAATGTCTCCGGTTCTGGCCGGCGTATGTACGGCTGAAGGAAGCGATCGAAGGCGGCGAGTTCGGCGAGGTGACGAACGCTTGCTTCTTCCGGGGAGGCGCGACGCCGACTTGGGGGCCGTGGCTGTTGCAGAAGGAGAAGAGCGGCGGCGCGCTCATGGACATGCACGTCCACGATGCGGATATGGTGTACTGGCTGTTCGGCATGCCGCAAGCGGTATCCGCCGTCGGTCGCAACGTCGTGCCGGGGAGCGGCTACGATCTGGTTTCGGCTCACTACCGATACGCCGGCGGGCAAGTCGTGAACGCGCAAGCGGACTGGACGCTGCAAGGCGACTTCGGCTTCGAAATGACGTACCGCGTCAACTTCGAACGCGGGAATATCTTATTCAAAGACGGCGTCGTGCGGGTTAATCCGAACGAAGGAGCCGGCTATGCGCCGGAGCTGTCGGCGGATATGGGTTACTACTATCAGCTCAAGCACTTCGTAGAGCGATTGGTAGCCGGACTTCCGATCGTCACGGCCGCCGGCCGAGATACGCGAGGCACGATCGAACTGGTGCGCGCAGAGATGCGCTCGGCGGACGAAGACGGAGCTTGGGTCGCAATCGTGACAGGAGAGCAAGTTCGGTATTATGACGATGAAGGATAACGTTTGGCGCAAAAACGTCGCAGGAGGAGCGCGAAGACGCTGTTCGACATGAGCCAGAAGCAATATCCGATGCCCGTCAAAATCACGTTGCCTTTCGAGTTGATCGTCAGACAATCTTCCTAACAGCATGAATGGCATGCGTTCCAGCGTTCACCGAGCCTTGCTATCGAATCCGATAGCAGGGCTTTTTGCATCAAGAGGACCAATTTCTCATCCATTCGACTATGACGACCGGCAAAGTCGCGATGAGCTTCGCGGGCTCTTGGTCCGCTGCCGAATTCAAGAAAGCGAACATTCAATTCGATTACATGACGCAATGGTTCGCGGAAGCGCCGACTCATCATTGCGCCATGTCGATCGGGCACAACGCGTCGTTGTTCCGGAAAGCCGTAACAATTGGCGATCAAGGTTTTTTGGCGCACGCCAAGCGATATCGCCGTTTCGACTTTATTATGGACTTCATGTGGGGCTTGTCGTAGGATAAGGACATATTGCAGGAATACATTAACAAACATGGCGTATTACAGAGGGGTAACCTAATGAATCATAAGAGAACATTACGCTCCAAACTAATACTCGTTTTTTTTATCGTTACAGCCCCCCTTATAGCTGCTCTGTTTTACAACAACTTCTATGCTATGAACGTCGTGCGTGCCGAAGTAACCCAATCCTATTCCAATTTCTTAGAGTCCCAAGTATCGGAGCTCGATCAAACGTTGGAAGAAACGAGCAACTATCTTCTGCGGCTAGCGAGCAGCGATTTTTCTTATACGAATTTGATACCGCTTACATTGTACGCGAAGGACAGCGGCGAATATTTTATGGCCAAGCAATGGTTATTAAGAAAATTCGAAGACGATCTCGGCTTGTACAAAGGAATCGAAACCTTCTTCGTCTATTCGAAAAAATACAATGACATGATCATTAACCACAATACTTATGAAGATACCCAGGAGCAGGAAGGCGTCTTGTATTCCTTCTTCGGGATGGGCAAGGAGATGGATCTTCAAAACTGGCAAATCGTATTGCGAGACGATAAATATTACTTGATTCGAGCCGTTCAAATCAGCCCGAAGGAAGTTAACCGCGAACTTTACGTCGGCGCGATGATCAATATCGAAAAGTGGGTGCAGCCGCTTAACGCGATGAAAATCGGCAACGACGAGAAACAGAAAGAGCTGCTCCTTATGTCCGATAAGGGCGTCTCGCTCCTGCATACCTCGCTTTCGGCGGATAAGGTCAATGAAATCGTCAACAAAATGAACCAGCACGAGTCGAAATACATTTCGTTCTCCAAATCGTCGAACGGGACGAAATATTTGCTCGCCGGCATTCCGTTCCGGCACGTACCGATGAGCTTGTCCGTGTTTATTCCCGAGAACATCGTGTTGCATAAGCTGCTTTATTTTCAACGCCTGCTCTTCTTGATCCCGATCGGGCTCGTCCTTATTCTGGCCGGTTATCTCTTGTTCGTGAAGCAAGTGATGCTCAGGCCGATGAACGCGCTAATTAAAGGGATGAGAAGCATTACCCGGGGAGATTTGGCCGTTCGGCTGGACGATAATTCTACAAGGGAGTATTCGTTCTTAATAGAGACGTTCAACAATATGGCGATGCAAATTCAAGCATTGAAGATCAACGTTTACGAGGAAATGCTGAAGGTACAGAAGGCGGAGTTCAATCACTTGCAGGCGCAAATCAACCCGCACTTCTACTTGAATTCTCTGAACGTTATTTATAGTTTATCCGTCGTGGAGAAGAACGATCTCGTTCAGAAAATGACGAAGCACCTGGTCGATTACTTCCGATTCATTACGCGCTCGCATCGGGATACGATATTGCTGTCCGAAGAGATGGGGCACATCAGCAATTACTTGGAAATCCAGAAGCTGCGTTTTCCGAACAAATTGCAATTTCAATTTTCGATTCCCGAAACGTACTCGCAATACGAAGTGTTCCCGTTGATGATTCAACCTTTCGTTGAGAATGCGATTATACACGGAATGGAAAAGGGAAAAGAGAGTTTTCAAATCGAGATCGGCGTACGGCCCTCCGAAGAAGCACCGGATTGCTACGAAGTGCTTATCGTCGATAACGGGAAAGGATTTACGGCCGAGAAGCTGCAAATGTTTCAAGCAGGCCAGTATGCGGAAGGCAAAGGCTCGGACGATAAACACTTGGGCATATGGAACGTGCACCACCGGTTGCGGATGAAGTACGGCTCGCAAGTGAAGATCCTGTTCGAGAACGGCCCAGAGAAAGGGGCTACGATCCGCCTAATTATTCCGAATCCATCTATGAGCGAAGATCAGGGAGGCAACTTGGATGTATAACGTGCTGCTAGTAGACGACGAGGTATATGCGATTGAGGCGCTTTTGAAGGGAATAGACTGGCCTAAGCTTGAATTTAGCGGGATCTACTACGCGTATGACGCGGATGATGCCATGGACATTATCAGAGCTCACGACATCGACGTTATGCTTTGCGACATCGAGATGCCGGATATGAACGGACTCGAATTGGCGGATTGGGTCAAAGAACGATACCCGTCAATCGTAACCGTGTTTTTGACCGCCCACGCCGACTTTTCTTACGCGCAGCAAGCCGTTCGGCTGGGGAGCTTCGAGTACTTGCTTAAGCCGGTCGATAAGGAGCAGCTACAGAAGACGATGCTGAAAGTGCTCGATCGATTGGAGGAGCTTAAGCGGGCGGAGCAATTCGACGAAACCTTCAATACCTACGTGAAGCTTTGGGAGAAACAGAAACCTTTGTTGACGGAGCGCTTCTGGCAAGATATTTTCGCGCAGCGCCTTATCCCGACTCCGGACAATTTGAAGCAAGCTCAATCATCCTATAACGTCGCGATCGATCCGAATACGACGATATTGCCGATTTTGCTTAGCGTGGAACTGTGGAGCAAGGAGTTCAACGTTCGCGACGAGGAAATCATGGAGTACGCGCTTCGGAACGCGGCTAAGGAGTTATTCCTGCATTCCGTGTCCGGCGACGTCGTGCAAGATCGGAACGGCATTCATTTTGTATTGATTTACATGACCGAAGGAAAACGGGTGGGCAAAAACGAATTGCGCAAAATGTGTCAGGCGTACATTGAAGCTTGCGCTCGCTTGTTTTATTGCAGCTTGTCTTGTTATGTGGGACGCCCGGTCGCGATCGGCGAAATCATTCCGTCCTATCATGCGCTGTTGGATTTGGAAGCTAACAACATCGCGAATATGAAAGTCGTACAATTTCAAGAGGAGCAAGTAGCTGCCCAGGCGCAACGTCCCGCGTCTCCCGCCTTCATCGACTGGACGGATTGGGCGGTTCTGTTCGAGCTTGGCAAGAAGGACGAGCTCTTTGGCAGAATGGACGCGCTGTTAGTTCGTCTGCAGGAACAAACGATTACCTCGGAGACGATCGGCGCCCTGTATCATTCGGTGCTGCATATGGTTTATCACGTGTCGCATAAAAAAGGATGGTCCGTAAAGGACTTCATCGGCTCGAAAAAAATGCTGGACGAAGCATCCGCCACGCGATCGATCGCGCAGTTTAAAATGTGGGCTTCGCGCGTCATTGCCGCCGGGATCGACTATATGAACAACAATAAGTCGGATAATTCGGCATTGATCGAGAAAATCAAGCAATACGTTCAAACTAACTTCAAAGTGGTAACGAGAGAAGATATTGCGTCGCACGTGCACTTGAACTCCGCTTATTTGTCCCGGTTTTTCAAGAAGGAAACGGGGCACACGTTAACGGACTACATCATTCAGGCCAAGATCACGCAAATAAAAATTATGCTGACCGAGTCGAATCTCAAAATCAGCGATATATGCGAATCCATGGGTTACGATAATTTCTCCCACTTCGGGAAAATGTTTAAGAGCAAAGTAGGAATCCACCCCCAAGAATATCGCAAACGTTATCAAAATATAGGGAAATAACAGAGACGCCTAGATCCTTGGATGACTCCATTCAAGGATCTATTTGCGTTTGCGTGACAGGTCATAAAAACGTCAATGTGGTCATTCGATTCCGTAGGAACGCCGGTTGCCCTTCGATATAGTGAAAATAACAAAAACGTTCAAGCCATTAGAGGTGATTACGATCGTAGAGAAAGCAAAGAAAAAATCATTTCTGAGAAAGGTGATCAAGGACCGGTATTTGCTCTTGATGTTACTACCCGGAACGATCTACTTGCTGATTAACAATTATATACCGATGTTCGGCACGATCGTGGCGTTCAAGAGCATCAATTACGCGCTGGGATACTGGAAAAGCCCTTGGGTAGGTTTCGACAACTTTAAGTTTCTGTTCAATTCCAGCGATGCTTGGATCATTACGCGAAATACGATTTTATATAACTTATCCTTTATTTTCTTAACGTTAATCTTCGCCGTAACCTTTGCGGTTCTGTTAAACGAATTACGCAATCGTTACTTATCGAACCTGTACCAAAGCATCATCTTCCTTCCGTATTTTTTATCGGCGGTCATTATCGGGTACTTGGGTTACGCGTTTCTTAGCCAAGAGTTCGGGTTCCTCAATCGGATTTTGGCGACGCTGGGCATCGAACCGATCTCTTGGTACAGCGAGCCGAAATATTGGACCTTCATATTGCCGCTAGTCTATATATGGAAAAACATCGGCTACTCGATCGTCATTTATTTAGCGGCGATCATGGGAATCGACAAAGAATACTACGAGGCCGCCATCACCGACGGCGCTTCGAAATGGCAGCTGACGCGGCATATTACGCTCCCTTCGATTAAGCCGATGATGATCGTTCTGACGCTTCTCGGAATCGGACATATTCTAAACGCGGATTTCGGTTTGTTCTATCAATTGCCGATGGATGCGGGAGCCTTGTATTCGACGACGAACGTAATCGATACGTACGTGTACCGAGCGTTGCTTCGTTTGGGCGATACCGGGATGTCGTCGGCGGCAGGCTTGTACCAAGCGGTCGTAGGCTTCGTGCTCGTGGTTAGCGTCAACTTCGTAGTCCGCAAAGTAGACAAAGAAAGCGCGCTATTCTAGCGAAGGAGGGAGTGGAGGAAATTGGCAACGTCAACTTTAGCGAAGGCGGAGAGCGCTCTAGGCAAGAAGAAAAAATATAAGGAAGCTTTAGCGGTCACGCCCAGAACGAACATCGTACTCAACCTGCTGTTCCTGTTTTACAGCTGCTTATGCCTATTCCCGATCTTGCTGGTCGTAGCCGTATCGTTCTCGGATGAAAAGTCGATCGCGCTTCATGGTTATAGCCTGATTCCCGAGTCGTTCAGCTTAGCCGCCTATAAATACTTGTGGTTCGATATTCACAGCATTATGAAGGCTTACGGGATATCTATTCTCGTAACCGTCATAGGCACGCTGGCCGGGTTGTTGATGACCGCTCTGTTCGCTTATCCGCTATCCAGGCGGGACTTCAACTTTCGCGGATTTTTCTCCTTCTTCATCTTCTTTACGCTTATTTTCAATGGCGGGCTCGTGCCTTGGTACTTGGTATACGTGAACATCGTTCCGGTCAAAGACTCGATACTCGCCCTGATCATACCGAGCCTATTAATGAACGCCTTCTTCGTCATCATCATGAGAACGTTTTTCCAAACGACGATCCATCCCTCGATTATCGAGTCGGCCAGCATCGAAGGGGCGAGCGAATTCAAAATTTTCTTAAGGATCGTGCTGCCGTTATCTTTGCCGGTGCTTGCTACGATCGGACTGTTCTACTCCCTAGGTTACTGGAACGGTTGGTATAACAGCCTGGTGTTCATCAACAACGACAAAATCATCAATCTCCAGTACATGATGTACAAGGTTCTGATGAATTTGCAGTTCTTAATTTCCAATGCGCAAGCCGGCTCGGGTCCGAGTTCAACAGAGATTGCCAATCTTCCCAACGAAACCGTTCGAATGGCCATGTGTATCGTCGGAACGGGACCTATGGTGTTCGCCTATCCTTTCTTTCAAAAGTTTTTCGTCAAAGGATTAACGATAGGCGCGGTCAAAGGCTAAATCTAGCGTTGCTAGTTAGCATATAGAATAAACATAATCAGGAGGGTTCGTATGAAGAAAGCAAAAAAAGCATTTCAACTTACCACCGCAATGCTGCTTTCCTTATCCGTATTAGCGGCTTGCGGCAATAACAACAATGGCGGAAACGCAAGTTCAGGCAACGCAACTCCGGCACCTGCATCCAGCGCGGCGCAGCAAGACGAGACGACGGCGCCTTCCAGTACGCCCGTTGCCGAGCTAGAGCCGTATACGATCAAGATGGTCGTACCGGCTGGATCCGTACCGAAAGATTTAGACCTAGTGAACGCGGAAATCAGCAAATATTTGAAGGATAAAATCAATGCATCCTTCGAGCTGAATGTAATCGAATGGGGTAGCTGGCAGGATAAAGTAAACTTGAAGTTCGCTTCGAGCGAGCCGTTCGACTTGCTGCAGGCGATGAACTGGGATAACTTCGGCACGAAAATTCAACAAGGCAACATTATCGATCTGACCGATCTTATCGATCAATATGCGCCGGATCTTAAACAGGTCATCAATCCGGTATTGCTGGAAGGCTCTAAGGTTAACGGCAAAAACTACGGCATTCCGATTAACAAAGAGCTTGCCAGCCAAGCCGGCGTTATGCTCCGCAAAGATCTGGTCGACAAATACCAGATCGACATCACGCAAATTAAAACGCTGCAGGACCTTGAGCCGATCTATCAAATGATCAAAGACAAAGAACCCGGCGTCACGCCTCTGTACTTGAATAAAGACACGAGCGTCGATTGGATTGCCAGCCCTATGAACTTCGAGGATTTGGGCGATAACAGTCCCGGTTACGTCGTAAGGGGAGCAAACGACTTTAAAGTCGTCAATACCTTTGAGAGCGCGCAAGTTAAAGAAGAGTTGGATTTAGCTCGCAAGTGGTTTTTGGCAGGCTTCGTCAATAAAGACGCGGCAACGACGGCAGACATTTCCGGAGCGCTGAAAGCCGGCAAAGCATTCTCTTACGTGCAACAGCTTAAGCCCGGTAAAGACGCGGAAGATAGTCTCGCTAACGGCGCTCCGTGGGTGCAAGTGGAATTGACGAAACCGATCATCCGGACAGGGGATACGACCGGCTCGATGACGTCGATCTCCAGAACTTCCAAAGATCCGGCCCGTGCGATGATGTTCCTCAACCTGCTTTATACAGACAAATACTTAGTTAACCTGCTCGCGTTCGGAATCGAAGGCAAGCACTTCGTCAAGACGGGCGAGAATACGATCGACTTCCCTGCAGGCGTTGACGCGAATACGTCGGGTTATGTACTGAACGGTGCATGGATGTTCGGCAACCAGTTCAACGACTATCTCTGGGCGAACGAAAACCCGCAAAAGTGGGACAACTTCAAGAAGTTCAACGAGGCTGCCGAGTCTTCCAGCGTTCTTGGATTCATCTTTAATCCGGAGCCGGTGAAAAACGAAATCGCGGCGTTCAACAACGCTAAGAAAGAATTCGAACCGTCGTTGTTCTCGGGTACGGTAGATCCGAACGAATATTTGCCGAAGTATCTCAATAAGTTGAAATCGATCGGCGCGGACAAAATTATCGCCGAGAAGCAAAGACAGTTGGACGAGTGGGTTAAAGCGAAGAAGTAATCGAATAGCATGAACTATGGCTAACGCTCCTCGGAGTGTTAGCCATAGTTTTAGCTAGAAGGCGAGCTAAACTAAAGCGAATGTCGATAAGGAGAGATCATATGGTAGCCAAGGTTCTAAGCCCCGAGCAAATCGAACAATTCAAGGAATTGGGCTGGGTGAAGGTAGAGAGCGCCTTTCCGCGGGAAACGGCGCTCGCTTGCCAGCAATTCCTGTGGAATAAGCTTCGCGACAGAGGGGTCGATCAAGAGGATCCGTCAACATGGAACGTACCGATGATTTATATGCAAGAAGCATATCGCAGTCCGGAGTTCGATAGGTGCAATACCGCGCGCATGGCGGATGCGATCGAAGACTTGATCGGGCCGGGCAGATGGACGGACCGAGGCGTGTACGGCATAGACGACGTCAAGTCGACGTGGGGCTGGTGGCCGGTTAATTTCTCGCTTGGAGCCGATAAGGAATGGAACGTTCCCCAAGAGGGATGGCATTGGGACGGCATTCATTTCCGGCATTTCGTGGATAGCCCGGATCAGGGCTTGTTATGTCTTTGCATTTTCTCCGAAGTAGGCGCGAAGGGCGGCGGCACGTTAGTGGTCGAAGGCTCGCACAAGCTGGTTGCGCGCTTCTTGTCGCAGCATCCGGAAGGCTTGGAATCGCAGGCCGCGATCGACAGCTTGAACAGGCAGCATTCCTACTTGGCGGAATTAACGGGGTTGATTAATTCGACGGAAGAATTTAACGAGTATAGAGTTCAAAAGTTTATGAATACGTGGCATACGGACGAGAACGGATTTCGACTGCGCGTCGTTGAAACGACGGCATCCCCGGGCGATATTATCCTGTGTCATCCGTTTCTGTATCATGCCGCATCCCAAAACCATAGCGGCGTTCCGCGTTTCATGTGCAATAAAACAACGCCGCTGACGGAACGCATGAATCTGGATAGAAGCAATAAAGACGAATATTCTCCGCTGGAGTTAAGCATCCGCGATGCGTTAGGCCATTGAGGGGAATTCGAGTCCGCGCACATTGACGAGCTAACGGGGGTTAATCGCATATGTTTCCAATAAACAAATACTGGGAAGACCCGGCCATCCTTCAAGTTAACCGAGAGCCTGCCCGAAGCACTTATATTCCTTATGCCGACGCGGTTACCGCCAAAAGCGGCAAAAGAGGGAGATCGCCGTTTTTCCATTCCTTGAACGGAAGCTGGAAGTATCGTTATTACCCGAGCGTGCGGCAAGTGGTGGACGGTTTCTATGCCTCGGACGTGGATGTCGGCGATTGGGACGATCTGATCGTACCCTCTTGCTGGCAGACGAACGGCTATGACCAAATGCACTACACGAACGTGAATTATCCGATTCCGTGCGACCCGCCTTTCGTGTCCGACGACAATCCCGCCGGATTGTACGCGAGAGACTTCAAGCTAACGGATGAGTGGGTTGACCGCCCGCTTTACCTTATATTCGAAGGCGTGAATTCATGCTTCTACTTATGGATCAACGGCAAGTTCGCGGGCTACAGCCAAGGAAGCCGGATGCCGTCCGAGTTTCGACTGAACGAGCATGTTCGGCCGGGTTTGAATCGCATGGCCGTAATGGTGCTGAAGTGGTGCGACGGCTCTTATATCGAGGATCAGGACGCATGGCGTTATTCCGGCATTTTCCGCGACGTCTACTTGCTCTCGCGGGAACAAGAGCATGTAAGGGACGTCTTCGTTAAGCCTGTTTTATCGTCCGACGGAGGCAGTGGTGAGGTCACGGTGGAGCTGTCGGGAGAGGGCTCGACGACGGTGACCGCGGAGCTGGAGGACGAAGGCGGTAACGTCTTAAGTTCAGGGACCGTTACGCTGACCGAAGGGATGACTTCGCTGAAGCTCGAAATCGAAAGACCGAGGAAATGGAACGCGGAAGAGCCGTATTTATACGGAGTCGTCGTCCGATGCGGCCGGGAGGTTCTGCGGTTTTCTGCCGGCTTCCGAACGGTAGCGATCCGGGGCGGCGCGTTCACGATCAACGGACGGGCAGTTAAGCTTAAGGGCGTCAATCGGCATGATTCCCATCCCGTGCTGGGACAGACGATACCCGTCAGCCATATGATCCGCGATCTTAAGCTGATGAAGCAGCATAACATTAATACGATTCGAACGGCACACTATCCGAATGATCCGCGATTTCTTGACTTGTGCGATAAGTACGGCTTTTACGTCATCGACGAAGCCGATCTGGAATGTCACGGCATGGGAGCGGCGGGCAACTGGACCGAAGGAGCGCTCGACGGACTGTCGGCGAACGCGGCATGGCGTGAAGCGTTCGTCGAACGGGCGCGGCGCATGGTCGAGCGGGATAAAAACCATCCTTGCGTGATCCTCTGGTCCATGGGCAACGAATCCGGATACGGCGCCAATCATATATCGATGGCGGAGTGGACGAGGGTTAGGGACGGTTCTCGTCTCGTGCACTACGAAGGCGCGTCCGCGGCTCTTAAGAAAGGCGAACCGAGTACCGACTGTCTCGATATAGACAGCGGGATGTACGTATCCCCTCAAGAGATCGAAGAGATCGCGCAAAATGAAAGTCGCGCCAAACCGTATTTTCTGTGCGAGTATAGCCATGCGATGGGGAACGGACCGGGCGATTTGCGGGATTACTGGGACGTTATCTATCGCTATCCGAAGCTGATGGGCGGCTGCGTCTGGGAATGGGCCGACCATGGGATCAGAACAAGGACGCCGGAGGGGCAAATCTACTATGCGTACGGGGGCGACTTCGGCGATCGGCCGAACGATGCCAACTTCTGCATGGATGGGCTCGTTAGCGCGGAACGCGTTCCCCACCCGGGGCTGCTTGAACTGAAGCAGGTTATAGCGCCGATCCGGATCGAAGCGCTCGATGTCCGCGAAGGACTGCTAATCGTGCGCAACTTGTATGATTTCATCGATCTGTCCTGCGTAATGATTCATTGGAAGCTCGAAGACGGAGAACGAATCGTCCTTCAAGGCAACTATCGTCGTCTGGATGCATTGCCTCAAGAGGAGACCCAAATTAAGCTCCCTATTGGTTCTGCCCAGCCTTTCGTTCTGCAAAGCGGCCGTGCGCTGCTTACGTTATCGTGCCGCCTGGCGGAGGAACAGCCATGGGCGAATGCCGGCCATGAGCTGGCGTTCGCGCAATTCGAGTGGCTAACCGCCGAACCCGTGCCGGCGACTTCGGGATCTCAGCTGCAAGAGGGTATGAGCGCTCCGGTGACCGAGCTTGACGCCGTCGTCTCCGGCAACGAGCTCGTGCTGGAGGGCTTGGACTTCGTGCATCGCTTCGATCTTTCTCTGGGCATGCCGGCCGGAATCGTCCGCAACGGCGTTAAGATGCTGGATGCCCCGGCAAGCTTCGCCGTCTGGCGCGCGCCGACGGACAATGACCGGAACGTGAAGGCCCAATGGCTCGAAGAAGGCTTCGATCGTACGGCGATGAAAGTGTACGACTGCTCATGGACGCAAGATGAACCTGGAGTCGTTGTCGTTCGCGTGCGTTTTTCCTTAGGAGGATATTCCCGATCTCCGATCTTGAACGGAACAGCGAATTGGCGATTTGATGCTAGCGGCGCAATCCGGCTGTCCGCGGACGTCAAAGTTCGCGAAGGGTTGGTCTTTCTCCCTCGGTTCGGGCTGCAGCTAGAGCTTCCGGGAAACATGGACGAGGTCGAATATACGGGCTATGGCCCGCATGAGAGCTATGCCGATAAGCGGGCTAGCGTCCGCAAAGGTTTATTCCGGCTCAAAGTCGGAGAGTTGGCGGAGCCCTATGTCCGACCTCAGGAGAGCGGTTCGCGATTCGGAACCGAACAAGTAACGATCGCTAACGCGCTCGGCATGGGGTTGAGGGTGGAAGGGCGAAACCCGTTCTCGTTCAACGCCTCCCCGTATTCGTCGCATCAGTTAACCCGGGTAGACCATATTCACGAGCTAGTGCCGGAAGGGCGAACAGTTGTTAATCTGGATTACGGGATGAGCGGAGTTGGCTCGAATTCCTGCGGACCGGAGCTGCTGCAGGCGTATAGGCTCGACGAACGGGAATTTAAGTTCGAGCTTAGCCTGAAGGCCGTATTCGGCGAAGACGAATAAGCGATGCGTTGGGGGATTGGAAAATCCGAAGGAGGATTCCCGCATGAAGGAGCGGAAGTGGCAAGCGGAGTGGATTTGGGGGGGAGCGGAAGCAAGTCCGCGCAATGAATGGCGATGCTTCCGCAAGACGTTCGATTGCCCTGTGGATGCGGCGGCGGACGCTGAACTGCATATTACGGCGGATTCGAGGTACGCTCTCTACGTGAACGGAACGAGGGTCGGACGAGGGCCCGTTCGTTCGTGGCCGTCCGAGCAATTTTACGACACGCATAAGATCGGTCATCTGCTGCTCCCGGGCCGATTAAATACGATCGCGGTGCTCGTGCTCCATTTCGGGCTCGGCAATTTCTATTACGTGCGAGGCAGAGGCGGGCTTGCGGCGGAAGCGGAGAGCGGGGGAACCTGCTTGGCCGCGACTGATGGATCTTGGCGAACGGCGAAGCTGGCCGCGCAACGATCGAACTCGCCGCGCATGTCGTGCCAGCAAGCTTTCGCTGAAGTATACGACGCAAGGCTGTGGGAGGAGACGTGGGTTTCGCCGGTATTCGAGGACGGCGAATGGCCGAACGCGGAAGTCGTCTGCCCGGTAGGCGGAGGTCCATGGAAGAAGCTGATCGCTCGCGATATTCCGTTCCTGACGGAAGAGAAGCAGTATCCTTCCCGCATTGTTTCGATGGCCGGCGTTAAGACGCCTGTTTATTCGGCCGCTATCGATTTAAGGGCGCAGATGGTCCCGGCCAGCGCGAATCATGCGAATCACGTCGGCTATAGCGGTTATTTGGCAACCGTTCTGCATATGCCGGACGATGGCGCGGTCACGGTCGGTTTTCCGAACGGGGTACGAACGGATCGTTTCTACGTGGATGGCAACCTATGTGCCGAGTGGACGGGGGAACAGCCGGAGAGATATTATCGCCTCCCGCTAAGCAAAGGAGATCATCTGCTGTTGGCGGACGTAACGTCCGTCGATCATGGCGGAAGCTTTCATATCGGCGTGGACGGCGAGTCGGCATTCGCTCTTCGGTCACCTCTGGGAGCGGAACACGGACCTACTCCGTTCATTACCGTAGGTCCGTTCGATACGGTCGAACTGATCGACCATCGGGAAAATGTTTCTCTCGACAAAGAACATCCCGCGGTTTTAGAGGTCGGATCCGTTGCTTCGGAGGAACAACTACGGACGTATGCGGCTTGGATCCGCCCCGTCGATCCCGGCTTAATCACCGAAGAGGACGTATTCGGCGCGAACGTATGGCGGACGAAGGCAAGGCGGTTCGCGGTTCCGGCCGCGATGAACAACGCGATCTTGCCCGTTCCCGAGCCAGCCGTCATTCCTACGTCTTCGGACGATATCGAGCTGGTCGTCGACCTGGGCAAGATGAGGACGGGATTCGTCGGGTTCGAGGTCGAAGCGCCCGCGGGAACGATTATCGACGCCTACGGAATCGAGTACATGCAAGGAGATTACCGGCAGCACACGTACGGGCTTGATAATACGTTTCGCTATATATGCCGCTCCGGCAGGCAAGCTTACGAATCGCCGGTTCGGCGCGGTTGCCGTTACGTTATTCTTACCTTCAGAAACGCCGGTTCACCGGTTAAGCTTCATGAAGTTTATTTCAACCAAAGCACGTATCCCGTCGCGGAGATCGGAAGCTTCCGCTGCTCGGATCCGCTATTGAACGAGATTTGGGAAATCAGCCGGCACACGACGAAGCTATGCATGGAGGATACGTTCGTCGATTGCCCGACCTATGAGCAAGTGTTCTGGGTCGGAGACAGCCGGAACGAGGCATTGGTCAATTATTACGTATACGGAGCGACGGATATCGTGAAACGCTGCCTGAAGCTCGTTCCCGGATCCGGCGACATGACGCCGCTGTTCGTCGATCAAGTGCCGAGCGCGTGGAGCAGCGTCATTCCGAACTGGACGTTCTTCTGGGTTATCGCGTGCGAAGAGTATGTCCATCATACCGGGGATACAACGTTCGCGGAACAAATTTGGCCATCGGTTCGCCATACGCTTATCCACTATTTGCAGCACGTCGATACGCTGGGCTTATTGAATATGAGAGGCTGGAACCTGCTCGATTGGGCGCCGATCGACCAGCCGGACGACGGCATCGTTACCCATCAGAATCTATTTCTCGTTAAAGCTCTGCGCCAAGCCGTTCGTTTGGCGGAGTCCGCCGGACGTGCGGAAGCCGGAAAGCCGTTCTCCGCGGCTGTGGACCGTCTGTTCGAAGCTATCAATGCGCAACTATGGGACGATACGCGCCAAGCTTACTTGGACTGCGTACACTCGGACGGACGCCGATCGTCCGTATTCAGCATGCAGACGCAGGTTTCCGCCTACTTGTGCGGAGTCGCGGACGGGGAACGCAAGCGGATCATCGAAGGTTATCTCGTGGCGCCGCCGGCGGATTTCGTACAAATCGGCAGTCCGTTCATGTCGTTCTTTTATTACGAGACGCTGCGCGAAGCGGGACGCTACGGCCAAATGCTGGACGATATTCGTTTCAACTATGGCCGCATGATCGAGCATGGGGCTACGACTTGCTGGGAGACGTATCCGAACTTCGAGGAAAACCGGTCGAACCCGAATAGGCTTACTCGCAGCCATTGTCATGCGTGGTCGGCGGCTCCGGGTTATTTTCTGGGAGAAAGCATACTGGGCGTCAGGCAAGCGGAGCCAGGCTGGAAGGCGATCGTCGTCGAGCCCCGGCCATGCGATTTGACTTGGGCTAGCGGGCGCGTGCCGCTGCCGCAAGGCGATTATATAGAAGTAAGCTGGCGACTCGAGGGCCAGAAGATGAAGCTGCGTATCGAGGCGCCGGACGATATTCGCGTGGACGCGCGGTTCCCCGAAGGCGTCGAAGGGCATATCGAAAGACGCCTGCACGGCATCGGTTTTGCTTAAGCAGCAACATGTAATAAAAACGTCAATTGCATCACATGAATTCGTATTCAGGCTAGGTCCCGAAAATTATGATTAAGGAAGATTACGCGGAATCCAAAGACACCTATCAGTTCATTAGTGACTAAGGGAGGAGGGCAACGAAGACGTGCGTCGATGCAACGGCGCATTTGGTTCCCCCTGAGTGAAAGCGTTATCATCCATTTGCGAGTAAACGAATCGAACAACAAATCAGAATAATGAAGGGTATAAAGGTTTCGCCGATCGGTGCGTGAGCTTATTGGCGAACTCCTTTGTTTGTGTTGCGAATTTTAGGCTTTACAAAAGGATGGCATCTTTACTATAAGGAGAGAACATTCAATGATTCGGTTAAAAAAGGGAATGGCTTTATTGTGCATACTTGCTATCGTTGCGTCTTTAATAAGCATTAATCCAATAGCAGCCAGCGCATCTTCTCTACATTCTTACTATGTGGATTCGGTTAATGGAAACGATAGTAATAGCGGAACGAGTCCGGCTAACGCCTGGCAAACTTTGAATAAGGTAAATAGCGCGGATTTCGTGCCGGGAGATCAGATTTTGTTCAAAGCGGGGGGCAGTTGGAACGGCCAACTTACGATTGACGACTCCGGTTACGGCGCAGACCGCATTACATACGACAAATACGGCGATGGTCCGAAACCGATTATTGCGGGCGGAGGAGTTCCGAAAACCATTTATTTGAACAACGTGGAATACGTCACGGTCAAAAACCTTGAAATAACGAACGACGCGCCTGAAAATGATCACCGCTACGGTATTTTCGTGTCTAACGATACAGGCAGGACGTTAAGAAGCTTGCACTTCGAGAATCTAGATATCCATAACGTTAAAGGTAACTACGCGGGCAGCTTACGTTATTGGTCAGGGGCTATAGGATTTAATGCTTATAAAAGCAATTCATCTTATGATGACTTTCTAATAGCGGATAGCCATATCTACGATAATGAGAGCCATGGCATTCAAAGCGATGGAGACGAAGCGGTAAAAAACAGCACTCTTTTCACGAATGTAGTAATTAGGAATAACTATTTCGAAAGAAACGGAAACGGAGACATCGTCGTCGGCCTGTGCGACGCTCCATTGATCGAATATAATACGTCCTACGATCAGGGCGGCGGTTTCGAAGGGTTCGGATATACCGTTGCCATGTGGGAATGGTTGAGCAAGGACGCGGTATTCCAAAATAACGAAGTCGCCTACACGAATCATGACCCGTTGCAAAACAATAACGACGGGGATTCGCAAGCTTTTGACGCGGACATTGCGACAATCGACCACGCTACCTTCCAATACAACTACAGCCATGACAACGCAGGCGGCTTCTTGCTGGTCATGGGCAATTCTCAGGAAAAATTCAAAGGCTCTATCGTGAGATACAACGTTAGTTTCAACGACCATACATTTAACGTCAACGATAATTCAACGATGGCCATCAATCACGCGGGTTCAACGGGATCTTACATTTATAACAACGTGTTTTACAACACCATCGACAATGAAGGCATCCGCTTAAAGTCTATCGGTAATGAAACAGGCAACGTTTATTACCAGAACAATATTTTTTACGCCAATGCGGCTTCGACCTATCCATCCGATTCCAAAAACATTTTCGACTATAATGGCTACTTCGGAACCGAAAATCATGCACCGGCAGCAGACCTGCATGCCGTAACGTCCGATCCCAAATTTGCCGGACCAATACCGACGGTGCCTAAGGACGGCATTGAGGGTGCCGACGTTTTCAAGTTGAGTTCGGATTCTCCGTATATTAACGCGGGAACCGTAATCGCGGATAACGGCGGCAGAGATTTCTGGGGCAACACCTTGTATAATGGCGCTCCCGATATTGGCGTACACGAGTTTGGAAGTCCCAAAGCGGCGAAGGTTACTCCAACGCTGCAACCATTAGCGATTCCCGATTCGGTAGATCCGGACATTCACGCCGGTAGATGGTCCCTGAAAGCTAATGCTACGGCTGCGGCTTCGAACAATGAAATTACGCAAACCGTCTCGGGTATTCAACGGAATACGAATTACGAGGCAAAGGTTTGGGTAAAAGGCACGGGCCGATATACGTTATCGGCTGGAAATGGAAGTGCGGCTATTAATGAGGCGTCCTTCGAAGCTACGAGCGAATGGACCGAAATCCGGCTGCTTGTTAATAGCGGAAATTCCACTTCGCTGGTTTATGCTTTAAAAGAGACAGGAGGAATAGCCGGGACGGCGTACTTCGACGACGCTTATCTAGGAGTCGCGAACGGTGCGAATGTGTTGGACAACGGCAGCTTTGAATACGGGGCTAGACCGTGGACGTTCGGCAACGTATTTTCTCTTTATCATACGGCTGAACCTGAAGATCCAACAGACCCGACACCGACGCCAGTAGTGCTTCCGACAACGATCGAACAGGTTAACGATGATTTCGACAGCGCCGATTTGAATGCAAGGTGGAGCTGGGTCGGAGAGGATTCATCTAAATGGAGTCTGTCTACGAATCCGGGGAATATGAAAATAACGAGCAGCGGCGGGGACGTCGATTCTACTAAAAACGTATTGCTCCAATGGGCGCCTAAAGGCGACTTTACGATCGAGACCAAAGTATCCGCGATTCCGACAGCGAATTGGGAGCAGACAGGGCTGTTGGTCTATATCGATGGTTCAAACCACATTAAACTTAACCGAGTACATGACGACAGACTGAAATTCCAGTTTGGGTACAAGCAAGACGGAGTATGGAACAGCGGTACTTACACCAATATAGACGATGCGGATATAACCAATGCCGACTATTACTTGAGGCTGAAGAAGACAGGCGCTACTTATACAGGGTACTATTCGCAAGATGGCGTTACTTATACCGAAATAGGCAGCTATACGGTTTACTTCCCCGGCGATAAACGGATCGGTCTGTATAACTGTAACGGAACGAACGTAATAGCTGATTTTGATTATTTCCATATGACAAGCTTGGATAACGATGCAGTTGAACCTGATGAGCCGACGACGACACCGGAACCGACGGTCGTTAACGAAGCGCACAGCGGCGATTATGCGATTAAAGTCGATAATCATTCATCCGACAGTGCCTGGAAGTCTATGGGATACAGCGATATTCCCGTTACGCCGAACACCGACGTGGAGTTTAAGGCCTGGATCAAAGGTAGCGGAAGCGTAGCATTCGTATTAGACAATGCCGACTGGTCTACTTTAGGCGAGACAATCGTAACGGCAACCGGCGAATGGACCGAAGTAAGCAGCGGCGCGTTCAATACCGGATCTAACGAAGTCATGCACGTAATGATTAAAACGACGGATGCTTTCAGTACGATGTTTATAGATGACGTTTCCTTAGGAACATCCGGCGGGATAAACGGCATTTCGAACCCTGATTTTGAAAACGGGTCGGGTCCTTGGTGGAACGTGAACCCTCCTTTCTCTCTTGTGCCCAAAGCAACACCGAATGTGCACAGCGGGACCAAAGCGATAAAGGTTGATCATAATTCAGCCGCTAGCGCCTGGAAGTCTATGGGATACAGCGATATAGCGGTTACGCCGAATACCGATGCGGAATTTAAGGCATGGATTAAAGGAAGCGGAAGCGTAATGATTGTCTATGCCAATGCGGATTGGTCTACGTTAGGCGAGACAAACGTAACCGCAACCGGCGTTTGGAGCGAAGTAAGCAGCGGCGCGTTCAATACCGGATCTAACGAAGTCATGCACGTTATGATCAAGACTACGGATACGCCTGGTACGATGTTTATAGATGACGTCTTCTTAGGAACGTCCGGCGGGTCGAATAGCTTATCGAACGCCGATTTCGAGAACGGGTCGGGCCCATGGTGGGGCGTGAACGCTCCGTTCACTCTCATCGAAGTAATCGATCCTAACGCGAACTTTATACCCGTATTTTATAAGATGAGGGATAAGACGGTACGCGAAGGTAACGCGTTATTCTTTACCATTCACGCAACGGATAAGAACGGAAATCAGTTGACCTACAGTGCGGAAAATCTGCCTGCTGGCGCCGAGTTTAATGCTTCATCCCGTATATTCAGCTGGAAGCCTACAGATTCGCAAGCAGGCACATATAGTGTTGCGTTTAACGTAAACGATGGAACAAGCACCGTGTCCAGCGTTGTCCAAATCAGCGTGCTCGATGGAACGACTCCAACCACGTCAACCACGCCGCCGACGCCAACAACGCCACCGAAGTCGCCGATCGCGCAACCCGGGCTTTTGAAGGTTGAAGCCATCCCTGACGCTAACGGGAAAGCCGTTGTCGATGTGAAGGCAAATGAATTCAATGCAGCCATACCCGACGCGAAAGACTCTATCGTAGAAATTAACGTTCAAGGAGCGGAATCAGCCCAAGAGGTAACCGTTAATCTTACCGGCGATTCTATTAAAACCGCGCTCGACCATAACATCAAGCAGTTGAATATTAATACTGGAATTGCCGTGGTCTCGATTGCAACGGATCTATTGAAAAATAAAGACGGAACTTTCGGGAATGTCCAACTTACCGTTTCGAAGGCCGATTCCTCTTCCCTTTCGGATGAAGCGAAAGCGGCTATCGGAAGCTATCCGATATACGACTTCACCCTCAGCGTCGACGGGAACAAAATCAGCCAGTTCGGAAATCAAGCCGTGACGGTTAAGTTGAATTACGCATTGAAACCCGCAGAAGACCCGGAACAAATCATCATTTATTACATTAATGACGATGGCAAGCTGGAAATCGTTAAGAACGGCAAATTCGATGCTGCAACCTCTCAAGTCGTATTCAGCACCGCGCATTTCAGTAAATATGCAGTGGCTAATAACGGTGTAAGCTTTAACGATATTGCGAATGTGTCGTGGGCACAAGATAGCATAGAAGCATTGGCGGCAAGAGGCATTATCAAAGGCGTTGGGGGAGATAAGTTTAAACCCGATAATCAGCTGACAAGAGCAGAGTTTATTACGATGCTGATGAATGCCTTTGATTTAACGGATCGTAACGCCACAACTTCACTAAGCGACGTGAAGGACGGTACATGGTATTACGGCTCGGTTGCTTCGGCACAACGACTGGGTATCGTTAAAGGCAAAACGAACGGCACTTTCGGCATTAACGATAAGATTTCCAGGCAGGACATGGCAGTCATGATTTACAACACAGCATTATTGGTCAAAGCTAACTTAAACGAAAACGGAGAAGTAGCTTCGTTCAATGATACGTCCGAAATCGCGGCATACGCCGTAAATGCGGTAGCAGTCATCCATCATGCCGGTATCATCAACGGCGTAGGAAATGGAAAGTTCGCGCCTCTTGGCGTGGCAACCAGAGCAGAAGCAGCCGTTGTCATTTGGAAAATGTTACAGAGCCAATAAGATCGAGCCATTCATTCAAGAGATGGCCCTTGTATTCAAAGGGCCATCTCAAGAAAGGAAGAATCTTGCATGGGCAAATCTTTGTTGATCTTTATCGCGGCAATTGCGGTTTCCTGTACGTTTTTTGTAACAGTAGGCTATATGAAGGATAAAGATGGGGGGTCTGGCGTTGTAGCAACTGTAGACGATGAACCAATAACCGTGAAAGAGTTAATGCCAAAACTCATAGCGCATCGTTCAGAAGTATTGGCGTATTTTAAGAACAAATATAATGCAATACCCGGGGTAGGATTCTGGACAAGCAGCTTTGACGGCGAAATCCCTTCGGAAATGCTCAAAAAGGCTGCCTTGGACGAGTGTGTAGCTATAAAAGTTCAGCAAATCGCGGGAAAAGAAAAGGGACTGGTTAAGGATATCAGCTATTCCCAATTTCTAAAAGATCTTAAGAAAGAGAACGCAAGACGGAAAACGGCTATCGAAAACAAGAAAGTCATATACGGTCCAGAGCAGTATACGGAAGCTGTTTATTTTTCGATTTTGTTCTCGGATCTGGTTCATAAGCTAAAGGGAAAAGCAGATGAACGGCTTATCGTTTCGGAGGAAGAGATCAAGCAATATTACGATAATGCCATAAAGGAAAATAAGTACAAGAAAGCAGGCAAAGTAAAGGTTGAGAAAATTTCTTTCGCGTTTACGGCCGGAGATGATAAGAGTAAGAAGGCTGCAGAGGAAATGGCCGAAGAAGTACGGAAACAGTTCGCTAACGGACATGATTTCAAAAATTTATCCGATCTGGATGGAAACAATGCAGAAATAAAAGTTCAATTCGGCGAACAGATTTTTGATTCTACGACTATTCGCGAAGATTATATGCCCGCAACTCATGAATTTACCGAACAAGCTATCGGCTTATCCATAGGACAGGTGAGCGAGGTATTCGAGTACAACAATGCTTATTATGTGGTTAAATCCATCGAAAAGACAGATGAAGGATTTAATAACCTGGATGAAGTTAATGAATCTATAAAACAATTATTACAGGATAAAAAGTATAACTCTTATGTTGATAATTTGGTAAAGCATGCAACCGTAGTTATATATAATAAAGTATATAGAAAGCTTGAACTATATTAGGTTAGAACAGCTTTGTTGTGAATCTTATTTTGACGGCGCTGCTGCCGAATTGGCTATATTCGCTCGAACGGCGAGGATTAGGGAACACTACGTTTCGGCGGGCCAATCAAGCGTAAAGGAAGCGATCGGGTTGTCTTTGAAACGTTATTCGATATTCGTGCTCCTTCTGCTCTGCAGCTTTGGCGTCGATTTCGCGATCGATATCGTGATGGGTATGGGCAATCTTCACCTCTTTCAGAACTTGGCATTCGTATTAAGAATGATGGGAGCTACGGAGAGAATCCTCTTGTTCGCCCTGATTGTGTTATTCGTTCGCAAACCGATCGGCAAGGCAATCGGTTCCCTGTTCGGGAGCAAGTAAAATTCAAGCGGAGGCGGTTCTCTTCCTGCCTCGGCTCCTAATCCAACCGATCAGCAATAACACCATCGGAATCGCGAATTGGAACGGAAGATGCAAATAATACGGAACGACTTTTAGCCCCTCTTCCAAGTGTTCCGTCAAGCTTCCCGCCATAATCATCGACGAGACGAGGACGACTAAGCCGACGGGGAAAATAAGCGTCGCGTAGTTGACGGTACGGAATAGATCTCGTCCTGCCAATACCGCGGCGAACATGAACGTACCCATTTTGAAAAAACTCGTAATGACGAGCAACAGCAAGACGATTCCGTCCATCCGTTGCAAGAATTCGGCCAGCCGCAGCCGGCTGAGCGACGTGAACAGAGGGAATGTCGCGCGGGAAGCGATCTCGATGCCGAGCACGGATATGTTGACGAAAGTGGCTACGCATAGGAGCAATGCGCTTAGCGCCATCGCATATATACCGATTCTGACCGGTTTGATTTTTTTGTCCGCATGAGGCAGGAACATCGTGATAACGATCATTTCTCCGAAAGGAAAAGTCACGTTGGTCGGGTATAGCGCCTTCCATACGGACGACCAACCGTCAGGGAGGATCGGTAGCATCCGGCTGGCGTCGGACATGTTCGAGAAGGCGAACAAGACTACGATAAGCATGAAGATACCGCCGGTAAACAGGAAAAACACGAATGCGGTTCGCCCGAAAACTTCGAGTCCCAAGAGGATCACATAACCTACGGCGAGAATCAAAAAAGCGTCGATCACGAACATCGGCGTTACGTCGTAGGCAGCTGCGGCGAGCAAGTCGCCGAAATCCCTCGTATTGCGTCCGGCGATGTAGATGAAGTAGAGCATATAGGCGAAGCCTACGGCCCAACCGGGCACGGCCCCTAATATTTTACGGGCATAACCGGTGAGAGGGATGTCGGGATACATCCGATACAGGGACCCGTAGACGGCACCCATCAAGACAATGCCGATGATACAGCCCAAAAGGATTACGATCCATGCGCCTTGCTTCGCGTCCATTCCGATCGGAATCACGACCGCCGAGCCCAGCTCGAACAGCACGAACCACGAAAACCAAGGCAACGGTCCCACCCTCTCCGCCGGGTACTTCATACCGATCACTCCCTTTGGGTCACGACTTTTCCAATAACGACTTGCCGCGCATGCCCGTTCTCCGAATAATGCCCCTGAAAGTTACGTTTACTTCCGCTTTCGCGAATACCGAGCCCCAGTCGTCTTTGACGGCGTTCCATTGCTTCGGATGGTGTCTCTGCAACGACATTCCGAAGCCGAAGACGTCCGCTTTGATCGCTTGGGCTTGCTTGACCGCGCGATGGATCTCCGATTTGACCGCATCCGACCATTCCCGTTCCAACTGCTGCAGGGTGTCGAGCTTCTCGATCGCAATACCGCATTTTACTTCTCCAACGTTGCTTTCGGCGGAGACGACGACGTCAACCTTAAGTTGCCCGTCCTTCATATACACTTTGTTCGATGTCCTGCTCTTAAGGATTTCGAGCGCCACGCCGTCGGGTTTGCCTCCGCACTCCAAATTCATGATCGTGCTTCCGATATGGTTTCCGACAAACATTAGCCCCCTCGCGCTCTCGTTTTCCAGCCAGTCTGCCAGCTTCCCTTCTCGGAACATGGCAATGTCGGAGATTTCGAGATGATAAGGCAGTTGAGATTGCTCCGTGCTTTTTTTCTGCGTGGCCGTTTTATCGTTCCCGATAAGCTTCAAACCGCTAATGATCGGTTCCGCGCCTGTGTTGATAAGTCTCCGGATCACTTCGTCGATCTCGATGACGGCCGTCTCGGACCATACCTTGGCGGAAAGCGTGCCTTCCCCTAGCAATGCGCTCGCTTGAAGCCGTTCCAACGGAACGTAAGTGCTTATCAGCTTGTCCGGCGGTGTTCCCCTTGCGACGAGCAGCATGGACGTTAACCGAACCTCGTGCGAACGCTCGAAAAAATCGAATACTTCTTCGATGCCTTCCTTAGCCAGTCTCTCTCCTAGCACGACGACCTGCACATGCGAAAAGAACAATTGCCGGGGGACTTGTTTCGAAGCTTTGCGAATGCCTTCGAACATCGTAGGCGCTCGAATCCCGTAGATGGAAAAGGGGGAGTCGTTGCCTCCGGTACCCGTGTGAGACAGCGCTCCGGGCATGACGACTTGGAATGCCAATTCGTAGTTATTAGAGTCCGGCACACGATCGATGGCCATCGCGGTGACGATAGCCAGCTTGTTCAGTTCACGGCTATTCCAACATCCGGAGACGGCTAGCAGGGATGCCAGCGATATGCCGGTGACGAGCGCGAGCTTTGCTAGTCGGAGCACCCGTGCCTTCATGGCTGTTCGGATCCCTTCTCGCCTGATGGGTTTAATTCGCCGGATGCAACGTGCGGGCCTTGACCGGGCGGCATTCGTTCGGTGGACTCGGCGACATCGCCGGGCCGGTATCTTTTGCTCCAATGCGGAAACCGAACGAATACGTCTTTCATCTGTTTGTACCTGAAAGGAACGGTCGGCGACAAGAACGCTACGCCGAACGATCGTAGCGAGTTCATGTGCGCGACCATCATGATCATCCCGAGCATGATGCCGTAGAAGCCGAGAAAGCCCGCCGCAAGCATGAACAAAAATCTTAGCATACGGGCGGTAATCGCAAGGTTATAAGACGGCATCGAGAAGTTGGCGATCGCGGTTATCGAGACGACGATGACCATGATCGGAGATACGATTCCCGCTTGCACCGCCGCCTCGCCGAGCACGAGCGCTCCCACGATCGAGACGGCTTGACCGACCGCGCGCGGCATGCGAATGCCGGCTTCCCGCAAAATTTCGAAGCTGGTTTCCATCGCGAAAGCTTCGACGAGAGCGGGAAACGGGACGCCCTCGCGGGCTCCCGACAAGTTAATGAGAAGAGGCGTCGGCAGCATCTCTTGATGGAACGTCGTCAATGCGATATAGGCGGCCGGCCCGAATAGCGCGATAATGAAGGCGACGTACCTGAGCAAGCGGACGAAACTACCTATGTCGTAACGCTGGTAATAATCCTCGGCTGCCGTGAAAAATTGAGATAGAACGGTCGGCACGACTAGCGCGAAAGGCGTTCCGTCGACGATGATCGCGACTCGACCTTCGATCAGATTGGCGGCGACGACGTCCGGCCGTTCGGTATTATAAATCGTCGGAAACGGAGACAGCCAATTGTCCTCGATGAATTCCTCGATATAACCCGACTCTAAGATCGCGTCCGTATCGATTTTGGCTAACCGCTTACGGACCTCGTCGACGATAGACGGCTTGGCGATTTTCTTGATGTACATCATGGCAACGGTCGTCTGCGTTACCGAACCGATCTTGATCGATTCGAATCCGAAGTCGGGGCTGCGGATTCTTCTGCGCACGAGACCGATGTTCGTCGCGATCGACTCCGAGAAGCTATCCTTTGGACCGCGGATGACGACCTGGGTACTCGCTTCGGACACGGCCCGCTTGTCCCCGCCCATCGTATTGCCGACAATGCATTCGTCCCAGCCCTCCACAAGCAAGACCGTCTTACCCATCAGCACCTCGAGCGTCATGGCTGTCCAGTCGGCGATCGCTTCGATTTGTCCTACCGCAAGCGCGTTGTCGCACACGTAACGAAATGCGGCTTCCGGTGAATCGACACCGGGTGGCGGTTCCGGTAAATCCGGAGACATAAGGGAACGGAAGATGAAGTTGTCGACCAATTCCTTATCCGATACGGTGTCCAGGTAAAAAGCGGCGACCGCCAGTGGTTTCGTGAGGCGCAAATTAAACCTGCGAACGACGAGATCGGGGCTTGTTCCTAGCTCCTCGTGGATTCGATCAAGGTTGGCGTCAAGGCGCGAGTCGAGCCGTTTCGATGACGAATTTCGGGTTGCGGTTCCTTTGGCTTTGCTTTTGCGGTCGGACGGTTCGCCGATCTTCCGCATACGTTGCTCTCCCTTCTCGCAAGCGCTCATGCGCGCGAAGCTCAAGTGGTTTCGCTTAGTATGCACCATTCATCCCTTTTTTTACCTATCCGACTTGAGGTGCCGCTAAATTGGTTTGGTCGTGGAGGGCTATCAAATGCTGCACACTTCCTTAGGGCAAGCGGGGCAGTCGGGGCAACCGGCAAGCTGCCGGAGAGCGCTAAGGTTACGGATGACGATGCGCCCGGGCTGCATGTCGATCGTGCCTTCGTCCTTCATGGCGTTAAGCATGCGATTGACGCTTTCGCGGGTCGTTCCGATAAACTCGGCCAGCTCCGTATTCGTCAGCTTCAGGCTGATGCGAATTCCGTCAGCGCAGGCTATTCCGTACGAGTTGGCCAGGCGGATGAGCGTCGAGGCAAGCGCGCCAGGCTTGCCGAACAGCAGCAGGTCGCGAAGCTTCGACTCGGATACGCGACGGTTAAGCGCCATCCAGTTCATAAAAGGGACGGCTATGTCGCCGTGCGCGGCAAGCAATGCTTCGAGATCTTTCCACGTTAGGATGCCGAGCTCGGCGTTGTCCATGACCTCCGCGCTATAACCGTGCACGGTATCTATGGCGCCGCCCATTTCCCCGATCAGATCGCCGGCTTGCAAGATCGACAGGATCAAGCTTTTGCCGTCCTCCGTCGTCTTCCGCAGCACGACTTTACCCGCTCTGATATAGATCAGCTTGCCGGTCGGTTCCCCTTCCCAGAACAAGCAGCTGCCTGCTTTTGCGCGTTTGGGCGTCATTAGAGCTTCCATAAGCGCGAATTGCGCTTCCGTCAGGAAGCTCGCGATGCCTTTCTTGTTCGTTGTCGTTCTAGTGGCCGGAAAAATCGCTAGCGCAGCCGCCGTTGCCATATTCGCCAACTCCTTCGTGTGCTTATGCGTTAATTGTACAATCGGCGTCGCCGTTGCGTTATCGGGGAGCTTCCTGATTATGGAGGAGGAATTCCCTTATTTTTCTGTGAGATATCTCACAACCGCAGCGCGATTCAGTGCATTCCCCGACCCGAAAATCAGGGAGTTCCCCGACTACGTTCGGACCGACGTTCCGTTACACTGAAGGTGGATGCGGTGCGCGGTCTGGAAAGGTGCGGATAGAATGAAGAATAGGGATTCGGAACAGGCGATATTGGAAGAGCTTGACGAGCTCGGCGCTGCGATCGCTTGCGATTGTTGCTGTTTCGGCGTACTCATGGGCGAAATGCGCGCGTTGCAGTGGGAACTGGCGTCCGGCAACGAGAATGAACGGTACGCGGCGATCGCGGAGCGCGTCGGGAGCGGGTTGTCCGGTACCGTCGTCAAGGTCGGGAGACCGATGTCCTTGCAGTTAACGGACCTGCTGGCGACTCGCCGATTGCACGAGTATCCGATTATGCTCGCGGAAGGGCTGCGTTCGGCATACGCGGTGCCGGTCATTGTAAAGCGGGAAGTCGTCGGCGTGCTGCTCGCCGGCGATCGCCAGAGGCGAATCTATCGGACGGAGGAACGCAAGCTCGTCGTGGATGCAGCGGAACGGATCGCGGGATGGATGGGGGAGCGGCTAGATTGATCAAGGTCAGGTCGGTCCGCACGGGCGTATGATAGAATAGGAACATAGGAATAGGCACTCGGCGAGGAGGCGCGAAGCATGATTCGTATATTGGTAGTAGACGACCACGCGGTCGTCAGATCGGGCTTGCATTTGCTGCTGAACGGCAAGCATGGCTTCGAGGTCATAGGCGAAGCGGCCGACGGAGACGAAGCGATCGCGAAAGCGACGGAGCTGCGTCCCGACGTCGTGCTCATGGATTTAAGCATGCCGCACGGCAAGGACGGATTAACGGCGACGGCGGAGCTTAAGCGACAGTTGCCCGACACGGCCGTGCTGATCTTGACGATGCACGACGATGAAGGCTATTTGTTCCGGGCTATTCATGCGGGAGCATCGGGTTATATATTGAAAAGCGCGCCGCATGAAGAACTGCTGACGGCGATTCGGCATATCGCGGCCGGCGATGCTTACTTGTACCCGACCGCGACGAAACGGCTGATGGGCGATTATATGGAGCGAATGAAGCGCGGGGAGCATACCGGCACTTACGAGTCGTTGTCGGAGCGCGAGAAGGAAATTTTGGCGAAGGTCGCGCAAGGCTACGCGAACAAGGAAATCGCCGAGCAGCTCGTCATCAGCGTCAAGACGGTGGAGACGCATAAGAGCAATCTGATGGAGAAGCTGGACTTGAAGACAAGACCGGATCTCGTCAAATTCGCGATGAAGAAGGGGCTGTTGAACTTTGAGTGAGCGAGACTTAAGCGGGCGGTACCCTTCCGACAATATCGCGGAATACGTAGAAACGTTAGTCTCGCAGTTGGAGCTGCAAATTCCCGATCCGGCGTTCAGGGAGCTGTTGCAACGTTCGCTTAAGCAGCTCGCCGACGTCAAATTCGCGCTCGACGAAGCATCGATCGTCGCCGTTACGGATCGCAAGGGAAAGATCCAATACGTGAACGATAAGTTTTGCGAAATATCCGGCTACTCGCGCGAAGAGCTGATCGGACACGACCATCGCGTCGTCAACTCGGCTCATCACGACAAAACGTTCATGAGCGAGCTATGGGCTACGATCTCTTCGGGACGCGTGTGGCGCGGTGAGATTAGAAATCGAGCGAAGAACGGCGGGTATTATTGGGTAGATACGACGATCGTGCCGTTCGTGGACGGCGAGGGGCGCCCGTATCAATATTTGGCTATCCGCCACGAGGTTACCCGGCTGAAGGAGACGGAAGCGCAGCTTCAGTCGATGATGACGCAGATGATGCACATCCAAGAGGAAGAGCGCAGGCGGTTTTCGCGGGACTTGCACGACGGGATCGGACAAAGCTTGTTTTCTCTGAAAATATCGCTGGACCGCATGCTCTCCGAAGGCAAGGATGCGGGGTTGGAGCAGCTCGGCCGCGAGGTGTCGCAATTAATGGCCGAAGTGCGCGGACTCGCCTGGGAGCTGCGGCCGTCCGTGCTGGACGATCTCGGGATCGTGCCGGCGCTTCGCACGTATATCGACAACTTCGAGCGGCATTACGGCATTAAGGTGCGCTTCGATAACGAGCTGCGCAAGCGGCCGAGCCTGCTCGCCGAGACGACGATTTACCGGATCGCTCAAGAGGCATTGACGAACGCGGGCAAATACGCCGGCGTATCGGAAGCCGCCGTGAGGCTCCGCAGTTTGGGCGACACGATCGAGGTCACGATAGCGGACGGCGGCAAAGGCTTCGCCCAGGCGGAAGCGGGACGGGGAGTCGGCTTGTTCAGCATGGAGGAGCGCGCGAGGGCGGTCGGCGGCGAGCTGCGCATCGTCTCCTCGCCGGGTCAGGGCACGACAATCGTGCTGAAAGTGCCTTCGGGAAGAACGGAATAGAATAGCTTGTAATCACGAGGACCCGTCGGGCAGTTGCGACGGGTCCTCTTTTGCGTAGGATGCGCCTTTTTCGTTAACGTGTGATCATCTTCACATTCAGGAGCTTCGGTTGGCTTCATACTGAAGGCGTAAGGAAAAGATAACCGATTCCCGAAGGGAGATGGCCATTATGGTCATGAAAGCTTGGAGAGCAAACGTATGGGCGGCCGTAGCGATAACTTTGATAAGGATATACGTCGGCTGGCAATGGTTGGACGCGGGATGGCACAAGCTGACGGGCGGGTTCGATGCCGGAGGTTTCCTCAATGGCGCGGTCGCTAAGCCGGTCATCGACAGGGCGACGAACGAAGCGCAGTTTCCTAACTACACTTACTTTCTTCATCACGTCGCCTTGCCGAACGTTAAGATTATCAACGTATTGATCCCGGTCGGCGAATTTCTGATCGGCGTCGGGCTCATCCTGGGCGGACTTACGCTCGCTGCCGCGTTCTTCGGCATGATGCTCAACTTCCTGTTCCTGTTCGCGGGCACCGTAAGCACGAACCCCTGGCTGCTGATGCTCGGCATGATCGTCTTCGTCGCTGGAGCCAATGCCGGACGCTTCGGAATCGACTATTACTTGAAGCCGCTGCTTCGCAAAGGCTGGGCGAGGGTTGGGCATCGAGATGGAAAGGGGAAGCTGACCGCTCAATGACCGGCTTAACCGACGACTTATGATAAAATAGAGGAAAGTAACGGTTAGGTTCAGGAGGTCGGTCCAATATGCAATATCCTTTAAACGGACATACGCCGAGGGTAGATCCTTCGGCGTATGTTGCGCCAGGCGCGCACATTATAGGACAAGTTACGATCGGGAAACGTTCCTCCGTCTGGTTCAATTGCGTGCTACGAGGAGATTCGGATACGATCGATATCGGCGCCGGCGTAAACATTCAGGACGGGACGATCTGCCATATAGACGAAGGAGTGCCGCTTCGCGTAGCGGACGATGTAACCGTCGGTCATCGGGCGATTCTTCACGGATGCACGATAGGCAAAGGTGCGTTGATCGGCATGGGCGCGATCGTTATGAACCGAGCCGAGATCGGCGAATATGCCTTGGTCGCCGCGGGAGCACTAGTGCCGGAAGGCGCGAGCATTCCGCCTCGAGCGCTTGCGCTGGGTTCGCCGGCAAAGGTCGCGCGGATGTTATCGGACGCGGAAGTCGAGAGGTTGGCGAACACCGCGCAGGGATACGAACGTAGGGCGGAGCTTTACCGGGAAGCTGGGATCTAGTCGTATTCGTTTCGATGAATAAGATGCGACGAGTAGAGGGAACCTCGAATGGTTAGTGCTTAACTGTTCGAGGTTTTTTGTGCTTTAAATATTCCTTGACAGGAATATACCTGAATGAGTATATTAAAATCATCGATTAGAGGAGGTTGTCCGTCATGACGATGGGAACTAGCAGTAATAACAGCGTAAATACCGAAATAGGCGAATTGGATCTCATAATAGACCGGATTTTCAATGCGCCGCGCGAGTTGGTATGGAAAGCCGTGACCGAACCGGAGCATGTCTCACGCTGGTGGGCGCCGTACGAATACACGATTCCGGTGTGCAAGATCGATCTGCGTCCGGGGGGATTGTGGCATTATTGCATGCGTTCGGCCGAGGGCGAGGAGCATTGGGTGAGAAGCGATTACCGCGAAATCGTGAAGCCGGAGAGGCTCGTCTACACGAGCTTGTTCTCGGATGCGGACGCGGTTCCGAACGATGTCATTCCGGAGCAATTGAATACGATGAAGCTGTTTGAGCAGGAAGACGGCAAGACGAAAATGATCGTACAAGTGCACTTCGACAAAGCCGAAGATTTGAAGTTCACGGTCGAGGCGGGTATGGCCGAAGGCATGACGAACGCGTTCTTGAAGTTAGACCTTTTGTTGGCGGAAGCGCAGCAATAAAACGTATACGAAAAACCAAATTCAGCCAACCGATCGTCATTATCGGCTACTTATAAGGTATACGAACATCAAAGGAGCCAGAGCATGACACACCGTACCCCGTCGGACGATGAACTGCTGCGGCGCTACTCAAGGCAAATTTTCGGCTTCGCGTTATCTAGAACCGCTCACGATCAGAATGCGCAGGATTTAACCCAAGACATCATGCTGGCATTGCATCGGTCGCTTCAGAGTGGCAAGCAGGTGGACAACATGGACGCATGGGTCCGCACGATCTGCCGCTATACGTGGAGCAATTATTTAGCTAAAGAGAAGCGACATTGGCGCCTTGCCGACTTGGACGAAATCCCGTCAGAACGGGTACTTGACATTGGGGCGTACGAAGACGAATCGGACGATTTGCTCGTCCGATTGCGCCGCGAGGTCGCGTATTTATCACGCTTGCATCGGGACATCACGATTCAATACTACTATGAGCGGAATAGTGTGGAGCGGATCGCCGATAGGTTGAACATAGCCGCGGGTACGGTGAAGTGGCATCTCTTCGAAGTTCGTAAAAAGCTGAAGGAGGCCATAAGCATGGAAACCGCCGAACACCTAAGCTTCAAGCCGATTCGGATGAACGTCGGTCATAGCGGATCGCCGGGTCCGAACAATGAGCCGAATAGCTATTTTACATCATTGCTAGCGTCGAACATTTGCATCGCCATTTACGAGAAGCCGCTAACGGTCGAAGAGATCGCCCGTCAGTTGGGTACTGCGAGCGCGTTTATCGAGGACGAACTGCGGAAGCTGGAACGGTCGGACTTGGTCAAGCAGAAAAGCAAGGGCAAATACCAGACGAACTTTATTATTGAGACGATGCGGAGCTTGGCGGACGAGACTGGCTATTTCAAACTCAAGGCGGAGACGCTAGCGAGGCCGATATTCGATTGTGTGGCGGACAACTTAGAAGAGATTCGCCGAATCGGTTTTCATGGTTCGCGATCAAACGAAGCGTTCTTGCTCTGGGCGTTGCTGCCGTATGCGATTTGGAAACAATACTATCAGGTGAAGGATGAATCGTACTATGAGCGATATGCGCCGGACGAGAAGCCGGACGGCGGTAAATATATCGTGAACGCTTCGATACTCTACGATGACGAGGCGTACATTCGAGACTTGCCTGATCGCGAGATTGTTCGGAAATACGGATCCAACGGTATTAAGACACGTGATAGCGAGATGTACGGTTCGCTGCAAATCGAGTCTTATTGGTCGGGTATGACGTGGAGGGATTTCAACGCGCCTGACGTTGCGGACATGGCTAGAATCATCGAGCTGATCGACAGCGGCGAAGCGCATAACGAACACGACAAGCTACTGATCAGCCGATTGGCGGCAAAAGGATTCGTCGCTGTAAATGACGGAAAGCTCGAATGTCTCGTGCCGTTCTTCGGCGCGGATCAATTGGGCGAGTTGCATCGGGTATTGGATCGTGCGTTTGATAAGATCGGGTTTAAGGAAGAGCTGGATCGGATTTACGAGGATACGGCGGTTATTGCCCGTAAGCATGCCCCGTCGTTCATCTCCGATAAGGAGATTATGTACAAAGCTTCGGTCGACGGCTTGACGCTGATCTTCGCTGTACTCGATTATTTGGAGCGATGCGGACTGCTGCCTCTTCCGGCGGAACAGGAAAAGATCCGACTGACGACGCTGATGTGGCAATTGGGGTAATATTCGTAGTTGAACATGAGTTGTTCTCGTTGACAGGTCGGACCGCTTTCGCTATCGTAAGGATATAAGCAAGATTCGGACGCGTAGCACGCGCCGCTTACCCCTAACTGGGGTGGGCGGCGTTTTTGCGTTCAAAAAAGAAGAGAGGAGGCATGCCTATGCATAGAGAAGACTCTTCTACAGCGATTCCCCACGACGAAGCGTTCAAAAAACTGCTTCAGACGTTTTTCGCCGAATTCATCGCTCTGTTTTTTCCGGAATTGGACAAGCTGCTCGACCATAGTCAGACGCGGTTGCTCATGCAAGAGCTGCTCGTCGATATCGTCGGGGAGGAAGCGCGCACCCTGGACCTGTTAATCGAAACGCGTTATCGGGAGACGGACGCGTTCGTGCTCGTTCATCTGGAACCGCAATCGTATCGGCAGGAAGATTTTGCGGAGCGCATGTTCATCTACTTTAGTCGGTTGTTCGAACGACATCGCAAAGCGCATAGTTTAATTATTCCGATCGCGGTGTTCACGACGGACGACGGATGGGCAGGGCCGGATCATTTTGAAATGTCGATTGCCGGGACCAACATTGTCCGTTATCAGTATTTGAGCGTATCTCTCCGTAAGCAGGACTGGCGTAAGTTCGTCGCTTCCGACAATCCGATCGCCGCTGCGTTGCTAGCCAAAATGGGATATAATAAGAAAGATAAAAGAGAGTTGCGAATCGCATACTTACGGATGCTATTGCGTTTGCGGGGACGGTTGGACGATGCGCGAATGGCGCTCATCATGTCCGTCGCGGACTTATATTTCGAACCGAGCAAGGAAGAGGACGAATCGATCCTGCGAGAGTGGCTAAACCACGAATCCGATAAAGGGGAGATCTTAATGGAATTGATGCCTGCGTGGAAGCGTTGGGGAATTGAAGAGGGCATGGAACAAGGCATGGAAAAGGGCCGCGAGGCAGAGAGACGCGTCATCGCGCTCCGCATGCTGGATAAGGGAGCAAAGCCTGAAGAAGTGGCGGACATCCTCGGCGTGTCGATCGAAGAGATCATGAAGCTGCGTCAATCATAAACAATCCAATCCATCTTACAACGAAGCGGAGAACCAATCGGAACTCCGCTTTTTTTATTGTTATATTTTCGCCAGCACATCCGCCTTGAACTGCTCGAGCGCCGTGTCCGTGTCGATCGTGTACCCGCACTCGAGGCCGACGTAACCGTCGTAGCCGGTGCCTTTGATCGCGCGCAGGATGTTAAGATAATTCAGCTCGCCCGTCCCAGGCTGATTGCGTCCGGGATTGTCCGCGATATGGTAATGGTTGATCCGGTCGGCGTAACCGACCGCGTTGCGGATGACGTTGCCTTCGGTTACCTGCTGATGGTAGACGTCGAAGACGAGCTTCACATTCGGGCTGCCGACCTGGTCGATTACGGAGACCGACTCGTCCGAGCGTTGTAGGAAATGTCCGCGATGATCGACGAGTCCGTTGAGCGGCTCGACTTCCAGGACGATACCGGCTTCCTCGAACAGCGGGGCGCAACGCTTCAGCGTCTCGACCATCGTCTGCCGCTGTACTTCGCGCGATACGCCGTCGATCTCGTTGCCGGTTTGCGAGATGACCGAGCGGACGCCAAGCCTTTTACACGCCTCGATCGTCTCCCGAATGCCCGTCATATAAGCGTCTCGGAGGGACTCGTCCACCAAGCTGATAAATTTCGTGCAAGTCGCGCTAAAGCCAACGCCGATTCGCTCTTGTTCTTTCGCGACGCGGTTAAGATCCCGCAAATCCCACCAAGCGTAATACTCGAGGCCGTGGAAGCCGTGCTCCTTAATCTTTTCAAGGTGATAGATTTCGTCTTTGCCCGCGTAGGCGCCTATGCATAAGGAAATTTTCATCGTCAACCGCCCGCTCCGTGTGATTTTACGCAACTTTCGGATTGATTGTAATCCAGACGGAATGGGATTGGTATATAATAAAAGCCATCTCGCATATCGCAAAATGAAACAAGGGGCGCATCGGTCCATGCAATACGGCAGACACTTCGTGACGACGGAAGGGGACAAGCGGTTACCGCTTCATCTGACCAGCGTCGGGTACGACGAGCATCAGGTCGTCATTAACCGGGAGGAAGGCTTTCCGACCTTTCATTGGCTTCATACGGTGAAAGGCGTAGGCGAATTTACCGCTAACGGGCAGACGGTCAGGATGCAACCGAATCAAGGCATTTTGCTCAAGCCGGGCGTCCCGCATAGTTACCGCGCGGAATCGCCGATCTGGTCGATATGGTATTTGACGTTCGACGGTGCGCTCGCTAATCCGATTACTGCATCGTTGGACCTTCAGCACATGCAGCTCATCAGTTGGGCTTCGGATTGCGAGCTCGCGCGGATTCATGAACATTATAGCGACAAATGCCGCTACAGCTTCGATTTCGCCGGTATTAACGGGTCGCAAGAAGTGTATGCATTCCTCGCGCAGCTCAAACGGTTCGGCCAAATAAGCGGTCAACAATCGTTATCCAAAGGGCATGAACGGTTGACGCCGATCTATATGCTAATAGAGGAGACATACGGCGATTCGGGGCTCGGGCTTGCGCAAATGGCGGAGGCGCTCGGCGTCAGTTCTCAGTATTTGAACACTCTTTTTCGCCAGAGCTGGGGAATGAGCCCGTATCAGTATTTGGTACAGTTCCGCATCCAGAAGTCTAAGGAATTGCTCGTCGCGGATCGACATCGCACGGTGAAGGCGATCGCGGGCGACGTAGGATTCCAGGACGATAGCCATTTCGTTCATACGTTCCGCAAGCTGACCGGGATGACGCCGGTGCAGTTCCGGTTGCAGTACGGGGAATAAGCGCATCAGTCGAATTAGCGTTAATTGTCGGCGAATCGCATAGATCTCATTGTAATTATCCATTTTAGGAGGGGGAGTTACAGTGAAGTCGTGTCCGAAGGCCAGAAGCAACGACGGTTAACGGCTTCCCCGGGCATCATGAACAAGCTCTTATTCCGTATTTTTATCGGTAACGGCGCAGGGGCGGTCGAACAAGTCGCGGTGGACGGTTATTTGAAGGATAATGAACCGCTCGAGTTCGCGGAAGGCTGGACTGCGATCTCGATCCCTGGTCATTGTCTGGGTCAAATGGCGCTGTATTAGAAGGCGAACGGAGGCGTGTTAATTGCCGCGGACGCCACCGCGAACGTGATGGGACTGAACGTAAGCATCGGGTACGAAAATTTGGACGAAGGGACTCGGTCGTAGCAGCGGCTCGGAGAGCTCAATTTCGAAGTCGCGTGCTTCGGGCACGGCAAGCCGATCCTGAAGGAAGGTTCGCGCAAGTTCCGGGCGAAGTAGCCCCGTCGATAAACGCAAAGGAAATATTGGCATCGGAACTTGTACATATGCGAAGTAGACTCCGACAAGGCTGGAATGTTAGAATTAGGCGGGTGATTAACAATGACGAACGATACGAAGAACGTTCCCGACAATGGCAATTCTACGGCCATCCCAGACGAGAAAATGAAAGAATTAGTCAACGCCGTCCAACATAACGGCCTCGTCGCCTTAAGAATGCGCTTCGACGAAGTCGATGGGCAAGTGATGATGCACGAAGTGTATGGACCGATCTTCGTATTTCGAACGAAAGATGAATCGGGAGATAGTTACGCGTGCGGATTTTTCCTCCGCGAGCTGATCGCTAAGTTCCAGGGCGGAGGCGATCCTTCCGAATGGTTGGCATCGTTCTTCTACGAATTGATGAAAGTTAAAGGCGGACGGTTGCTTCCGCATCCTCCGCAAACCGAAGACGAGGCGAAGGCGATCATCGATAAAGCGCTCGTTCCGGCTTGCATCGCGGCGGTCAAAGAAGAATTCGCGCCGGAGGAAGTGCACGCGGGCCTCGATTGGCACGACGAGCACGGACCGGTATTCGAAACGGGCTTCCCCGCGATTTCGGACGGCAACAACGTATGCGCGTTCCCGCTGCATGTGCTGATGGCGCATTATTTGCTTAATCGCGAGCCATCCGAGTTGCTGATTCAAGGCTTGTACCGCATTCGGGAAGAGCATGGAATGAACTAACATTTGTGTGATAATAGTGTGAATTAGAGAAACCGAGAACAGCGCGCTTCGTTGAAGCGCCTCTCTCGGTTTTTTTGTGCGCCGCTGTAGCATCGTGGGGCGAGGGTGCAGGAGTAAAGTGAGTTGTTGCGTCGATGTAGCATCGTGGGACAAGGTTGCGGGAGTAAAGTGTGTTGTTGCGCCGCTGTAGCATCGTGAGACGAGGTTGCAGGAGTAAAGTGTGTTGTTGCGTCGGTGTAGCATCGTGAGACGAGGTTGCAGGAGTAAAGTGTGTTGTTGCGTCGGTGTAGCATCGTGGGACGAGGTTGCAGGAGTCAACACCATCAAATCGCCGAACCAACGGCTTCTCAGACTGCTGAACCGTCGCATACCGCCAATCCGCCGAACCAACGGTCTCTCAGACCGCTGAACCGTCGCAATGCCACCAATCCGCCGAACCAACGGTCTCTCAGACCGCTGAACCGTCGCAATGCCACCAATCCGCCGAACCAACGGTCTCTCAGACCGCTGAACCGTCGCAATGCCGCAAATCCGCCGAACCAACGGTCTCCGAGACCGTTGAACCGTCGCAATGCCTCCAATCCGCCGAACCAACGGTCTCTCGGACCGTTGAATCGCCGCCACACCGCAAATCCGCCGAACCAACGGTCTCCCAGACCGTTGAACCGTCCCTATCCCGCCTATCCGCCGAACCAACGGTCTCTCGGACCGCTGAACCTTTCCCACTCCAATACTCACTCCCCCCGCACCACCATTCCACCGAACGCCCACCCACCTTCGCCCGCCCATTTTCCCCCCACCTTGCCCTAACTCCCCCGAAGCACTCTCACCCAACCGCACGCGCCCGCCAACTCACAAAGTCACAATCTTAGCCTTTCAGGTCACGAGGTTGGTGGAGGGCATGCCGCTCCCGGCCCTACAATTAGACTCAAGAACCACGGCAAAGAGCCGAGGGGCGACAATACTAACGGGTTAATAGAGAAGGGAGTTCTATCATCCATGTACATGAGAAAGAAGACTATGGCTACAATCAGCAGCCTGCTGATCCTAGCATCGACGCTCGCAGCATGCGGTAGCAACAACAACGACAAAGACGCGGCAAACAGCCCGTCGGCAACGACTCCGGCAAGCTCCCAAGCGGCATCCGAAACGCCTAGCGAATCCGCATCCGCTACCCCTGAAGGACCAGCGAAACCAGCCGAGCTGACGATCTGGCCGGACGACAACGCAGACAAGCTTGCGATCATCGAAGCCGCGGCGAAGAAGTACACCGAGCAAACCGGCATCAAGATCAACATCAAGCCGGTCGCGATGAACGACCAGCCTGACGTGCTCGCGCTCGACGGTCCTGCCGGCAAAGGCCCGGATTTGTTCTACCAACCGGGTATCGGCGCCCTCGTGGTCAAAGGCATTGTGCAGGAAATAAAGACGACGGACACGGTTAAAGAGGCCTACACGCCAGAAGCGCTCCAAGCGCTTAGCCAAGACGGCGTCCTGTACGGCATCCCGGCCGTAATCGAAACGTACGCGCTATTCTACAACAAGAAGCTCGTGCCTACGGCTCCGGCGACGATCGCCGACCTCGAGAAAATCATGGCGGAACAGACGGACGCGAAGAAGCAACAGTACGGCTTCCTGTTCGAAGCGGCCAACTTCTACTTCGCATGGGGCTTCCTCGGCGGCAGCGGCGGCTACATTTTCAAAGACAACGGCGGCAAATACGACATCAACGATATCGGCCTCAACAAAGAAGGCACCGTTAAAGGCGCAACTCTCATTCAGAGCTGGTTCAACAAAGGCTACCTGCCGAAAGGAATCAACGGCGATATCGTCGGCGGCCTGTTCACGCAAGGCAAAGTCGGCGCGGTCATCAACGGCCCGTGGGCGGTTACGGACTACAAGAAAGCGCTCGGCGACGACCTTGCGGTAGCTCCGATCCCGACGCTCGAAGACGGCTCGCACCCGACGTCCTTCATCGGCGTCAAAGGCTGGATGCTGTCCAAGTTCTCCAAGAGCCCCGAGTGGGCGTCCGACTTCGCGGCGTTCCTCACGAACGAAGAGAACTCGCTCGAGTACTTCCAGAAGACGGGCGAAGTGCCGCCGGTCAAAAACGTCCTGAACAACCCGATTTTGACGGGTGACCCGATCGTAGCTGGCTTCTCCGGACAAATCCAATACGGCTTCCCGTTCCCTACCGTACCTGAGCTCGACCACGTATGGGATCCTATGGCGAACGCGCTGAAGTTCATCACGGAAGGCAAAGACGTTCAGAAGTCCTTGGACGACGCGGTAACGGCAGTTAACGACAAGATGAAGATGGCTGGCGCCAAATAACGATACCGCTACAGCGGGTTGAAGCGAAAAAGGGGCTCTTGGCAGTCCCTTTTTCCTTACCTGCACAGCGACGGAAGGTGAAACACACATGCAGACGAGCAACGCGACCTTACAACCGGCAGCCGCCGCTAATAACCGATTCAACCCGAAGACGGCTTTACTGCTATCGATCGTCCCGGGCTTGGGACAACTGTACAACCGCCGCTGGATCAAAGGCGCGATCCTGTTGATCTTCGGCCTGAGCATCATCTTCTCCCTGACCGTTCCTCTGGCGCATGGCATCGCGGGTCTCCTAACGCTCGGCGACACGCCGGACGAAGACGACTCCCGCACGATGCTAGTGGCGGGTATTCTCTCCCTGATTACGACGATCATCCTTCTCGGTCTATATACGCTTAACCTGCTGGACGCCTACAAAGACGCGAAAAAACGGCAAGAGGGCTTTCGCAAGCCTTCCATGAAGCAAGCGTTCCATGACAGCTACGAGCACGGCTTCCCTTATTTCGTCGTCGTGCCTAGCTTCATCATGATGGCGCTTGTCGTCATTTTCCCGCTGTTATTCATGATCTCGATGGCGTTTACGAACTACAACCTGTACAATTCGCCGCCCGCGCACTTGCTCGACTGGGTCGGTTTCGCGAACTTCAAAGAACTGTTCACCGAGGCGGTGTGGACGAAAAGCTTGCTCTCCGTGCTCGGCTGGACGATCGTCTGGACGCTCGTCGCCACGACGCTGCAGATCGTGGTCGCCCTGTTTCTCGCCGTCATGGTCAACGACAAGCGCGTCAAGGGCAAGAAGCTGATCCGCACCGTGTTCATCCTGCCGTGGGCGGTTCCGTCGTTCATGACGATTCTCGTGTTCGCGGCGATGTTCAACGATAACTTCGGGACGATCAACCGCGATATTTTTTCCCACTTCGGTGTCTTGATTCCGTGGTTGTCGGACCCGTTCTGGGCGCGAGTCGCCATTATCGGCATCCAGGTGTGGCTCGGGTTTCCTTACGTATACACGCTGTTCACCGGCGTGCTGCAGAGCACTTCGAAGGACTGGTACGAGGCGGCAGACGTGGACGGAGGCAGCCGGTGGGCGAAATTCCGCTATATTACGCTGCCGCACGTCATGTACGCGACCGCACCGCTGCTGATCATGCAATATTCGGGTAACTTCAACAACTTCAATCTAATCTATCTGTTCAACAAGGGCGGTCCGCCGGTGCCGGGACAGAATTCAGGCGCCACGGACATTCTCATCTCGTGGGTGTACAGCCTGACGTTCAAGGAAAACAACTACAAGATGGCCGCCGCGATCTCCATCATCATGGGCATCGTCGTCGCTGCCTTCGCACTCTATCAATTCCGCAAAACCCGTTCGTTCCGAGAGGAGGGCATGTACTGATATGAAGCACTCGTTGAAGTCCGCTCTCGAAGTATCGGGCATCTATATCGTCATCCTGTTCATGTTCGTCATTATCCTGTACCCGCTGCTCTGGGCGTTCAGCATCTCGCTCAATCCGGGCACGAGCATGTTCAGCCTGAAAATGTTTCCTGACAACTGGTCCCTCGAGCATTACAAGACCCTGTTCACCGATCCGAACAGCGATTACGTGCTTTGGTACAAAAACACGCTGATCGTCGCAACGGCCATCTGCGTATTCTCGGTCGCGCTCGTCTCGATTCTCGCTTACATTTTCTCGCGGTTCCGGTTCGTCGGCCGCAAAAATACGATCTACCTGTTCCTGTTGCTTCAGATGTTCCCGGTGCTCATGGGGATGGTGGCGATCTACTTGCTTCTCAATCTCGTCAACTTGCTGGATACGTTCACGGGACTTATTCTGCTCTACGTGTTCGGCGGGCTGCCGATGAACGTGTTCCTGGTCAAAGGGTACTTAGACACGATTCCGCGCGACCTGGACGAGTCGGCGAAAATGGACGGCGCCGGTTACATGACGATTTTCTTCCGCATTCTGCTGCCGCTCGCCCGGCCGATCATCGCGGTCGTCGCCTTGTTCACGTTCATGGCGCCGTTCTTCGACTTCTTGACGCCTCGGATTATTTTCCGCGATCCGGAAAATTTCACGCTGGCGCTCGGGCTGTACAACCTCATTAACGACAAGTTCGCGAATAACTTCACGTTATTCGCGGCGGGCACGATGATGATCGCGATTCCGATCGCGACGGTGTTCCTCATTCTGCAACGGTTCCTCATCTCCGGTTTGGCGGATGGAGCTACCAAAGGGTAAACGACGAAAACACGGCAAGCATCGGAAAGATACAGCAAGCTACGGAAGGTTACGGACAGCACATAAAAGGCGAAAAGACGGAGGCAATGAACTTGGATAACAGCTTGGCAATACACCCGGATCAATATACGAAGGGCATTGCCGCGGAAGGCTTCACCGACATCGGGTCGGTGAAGGCTTTTGCGCGGCTGGCGGGCGGCGAGTTTCGTTTTACTTGTACGGGCGGCGTCGTATCGGTTCTGTTCTATGGCAATCGCGTCGTGCGAGTCGCCATGGGCGTTGGCGGCGGCGCGCCGGAGCTTAGCCGCGACAAGCATGTGCTTGTCGGGAAGCCGGAGGCGGTAGCGGTTGAAGTGGCAGAGCGGGATGACGCGGTGGAATTGACGACGGCTGCTTTGCGGGTAGTGGTTAGGAAGGCGCCATTGCGCGTCTCTTACTATGATGCGGTGACCGGCGAATGGCTTGCTGGAGAAGGCGAGCGCGGCATGATGTTCGGCTCGAAGGGCGAAGTCGCCGCGTATCGGACGATGCTGCCGGAAGACCGCTTCTACGGCTTCGGCGAGAAGGCGGGTTTCCTCGATAAGCGCGGCGAGAAGCTGTCGATGTGGAACACCGACGTGTACGCGCCGCATAACCCGGAGACGAGCGAGCTGTACGTCTCGATTCCTTTCTTCCTAACGCTGCGGGGTGGCCGCGCGTTCGGCACTTTCCTGTTCAACACGTTCAAGACGTCGTTCGATTTGAGCGGGGATTCCGAGTACCGGATGCACGCGGACGGCGGGCAATTGGATACTTTCGTTTTCGCGGGGCCGTCTGCGAAGGACGTGGTTAGCCAGTATACGGCGCTGACGGGACGCGCGCCGATTCCGCCGAAGTGGGCGCTCGGCTATCATCAATCGCGCTACAGCTACGAGACGGACGGCGAAGTGCGCGAGCTGGTGCGCGCGTTCAAGGAGAAAGGCATTCCGCTCGACGCGGTATACCTGGACATTCACTACATGAACGGCTATCGCGTGTTCACGTTCGATAAGAGCCGGTTCCCCGATCCGGCAGGTTTGATTAAAGAGCTACGAGAGTCGGGAATCCGAATCATCCCGATCGTCGATCCGGGCGTGAAAGCCGACCCGGAGTATCCTGTGTTCCGAGAAGGAGCGGCGGGAAGCCGCTTTTGCGGCTTCGCGGACGGCAGCTTGTTCTATGGTCAAGTGTGGCCGGAGAAAAGCGCGTTCCCCGACTTCACTGACGGCCCGGTTCGCGAGTGGTGGGGCGACTTGCATGCGTTCTATGCGGACAAAGGCATCGAGGGCATCTGGAACGATATGAACGAGCCTTCGGTGTTCAACGATTCGAAGACGATGGATCTCGACGTGCTGCACAAGAACGACAGCCAACCGGCGACGCACCGCGAGCTTCACAACCAGTACGGGTTCTTCATGTCGAAGGCGACGTACGAAGGAATGGCGCGGCAGATGGCTGGACGCCGTCCGTTCGTGCTCACGCGGGCCGGCTTCTCCGGTATTCAGCGATACGCGGCCGTCTGGACGGGCGACAACCGCAGCTTCTGGGAGCATCTCGAGATGAGCGTGCCGATGTGCCTGAATCTCGGCTTGTCCGGCGTGCCGCTGTGTGGCGCGGACGTGGGCGGCTTCGCGCACGATTCGAACGGCGAACTGCTCGCGCGTTGGACGCAGGTCGGTGCGCTTATGCCGTACTTCCGCAACCATAGCGAGATGAAAGCGATCCGTCAGGAGCCCTGGGTGTTCGGCAGTGAAGTCGAGGACGTGGCGCGCAAGTACATTCAGCTTCGCTACCGTTGGCTGCTGTACTTGTACACGCTGTTCGCGGAAGCGAGCCGGACGGGCGTGCCCGTCATGCGCCCGCTGTTCATGGAATTCCCGGAAGACGCTTCGTGTTATGGAGTCAGCGATCAGTACATGCTCGGTTCTCAGGTGCTCGTCGCACCTGTCGTACGGCCGAACGTGTTGAAGAGACTTGTGTACTTGCCTGCGGGCGATTGGGTTAACTATTGGACGGACGAGAAGGTTGCGGGTGGCGCGCATGTGATTGTAGATGCTCCGCTGGATACGTTACCTATCTTCGTTCGCGCGGGTACGGTGTTGCCGCTCGCGACGGCTCGGATGAATACGGAGCAGCCGGTGGAAGCGCTGGAGCTGCATGTATACTTGTCTGCCGACGGATCGGCGGAAGGTACTGTGTACGAGGACGACGGCGTTACTTTCGCACATGGCGAAGGCGCGTGGTACGAGGAGAAGCTCACCGCAACGCGCTTGGGTTCGGGTGAAGTCGAGGTGCGATCAAACGTCGTACATGGTGGATACGAGCCGGGATGGGGCGAACGCAGAGTCGTCGTGCACGGCTGAAAGTAGGCTTTTGGCAATGCAAAACTTTGAAGGAGGTCGAGTCAATGAAAGTCCTGCAAAGATTACTTGCATTATGCTTGACGATGTTGCTTCTGATTCCCCCGTTATATGCTAGCGCGGATAGCGTGCCTGCATCCGGAGACGCGTATTACCGGATTCAAAACACGTGGAAAGGCTTCTATTTGTACGAAGGCGCTGACGGCAAAGTGCGTTACGGCTTTACCGCGATCAACGACGCGTCGGCACAATGGGCGATCGAGACGACGGGCGACGGTCATAAGCGGCTGAAAAACCGCGCGACCGGCCATTACTTGAACGGGCAGAACGTGACGGCGGCGGAAATCACGAAGCCGCTCGAGAGCTCCGATATCGAGAGCGGCTGGACGTCCGATCAGTGGGACATCGCGGACGTGGACGGCAAGCCGGGCGAGATCAATTTCATTCGCGCCGATCATCCGAACTGGATCCTGAACGTGCAGCTGCTGGACGGCTTCGTCCAAAGCAACGATTGGGCGCAAAAGCCGTGGGGCAGCGCAACGTGGAAGCTGGAAGCGGCCGAGACGGTCGAACCGGTGCGCATCGTGCTCCCATGGAAAGGCACGTATTTGTACGAGGACGGCGGAAAAGTGAAGTACGGTACGCCGGCGCTGAACGATACGTCTTCACAATGGTTCGTCGAGGATAAGGACGGTCACAAGACGTTCCGCAACCGGGCTACCGGTCACTATATCAATGCTCAAAGCATTACGGCGGCGGAGATCACGAAGCCTCTGGACAGCTCCGCGATCGAGGCAGGCTGGACATCCGATCTGTGGGATATCGCGGCCGCGCCGGACGGAGCCGACGGGATCAACATTATTAACGTCGACCATCCGAACTGGATCGTGAACGCGCAAATCCAAGACGGCTTCGCGCAAAGCAACGACTGGGCGCAAAAGCCATGGGGCAGCGCGGTATGGAAGCTGGAGACGGCCGCGGATTCGAATCCGCAACGGATTATGGACAGCTGGAAAGGCAATTATTTGTACGAAAATAACGCTCAGGTGAGCTACGGCCAGTCGGACTGGCAGGACAAAGCCTCGCACTGGATCGTCGAGGATTCCGCCGCGGGTACTAGACTGCGGAATCTAGCAACCGGAAGATACGTATCTAGCAACGATTACGTAGGCGCTTCGCCGCTAGTAACCGTCGCTACGCCGGGCGCGGATGCGACGTGGAAAGTAGAATCGGCCAAGGATGGCGACGGTAATCCGGTGGACGGCTTTGTCACGCTGCAAAGCGCAAGCCCAGGACATAACGACAGCTACCTGAATGTGCAACACCAAGACGGATTCGCGCAGGGTAACAATTGGGCGCAGAAGACGTGGGGCAGCGCGCAGTGGAAGCTGGCGGCTCCGGCCGCGCCGGTGACAGGTCCGGTGGAACCGGTCAACCCATACATCAAAATCAAGAACAATTGGCTTCAGCTGTATTTGTACGAGTCGGATGGCGTCGTGAAATACGGTAATGTAGCAGCGGGCGATCAGAGCGGGGAGTGGCTGATCGAGACGGTCGGTTCCGTCAAGCGTATCAAAAATCGCGCAACCGGCCATTACATCAACTTGGACGGCGTAGGCGGTGCGCGCGATGCGCTCAAAGCATCGGCTTTGGCGGACGGATCGGCTACGGGCGACTGGGTCATCGAGGATTTCCAAGGCTACAAGGAAATTCGCAGCGCCGGCGACGATGCAGGCAACTACATTAACGTTGAGAACAAGCTGAAGCACGCGCAATACGGTGTCGTTCCTCGGGAATGGGGAAGCCCGAAATGGGAGTTCGTAACGGCGCAAGCCGCGGCTCCGACGTATGTGCGTTTGAAAAACAGCTACCTAGGCACTTACTTGTACGAACCGACGTCGGGCCCATCCGTGGGCAAAGTGGTGTACGGGAATCCGGCGCCGGAGGACGTGACTTCTCATTGGTCGCTCGTGCCGGGAACGCAGGGCACGCTTATCGTCAACCGGGCGACCGGTCATCGGATGACCGTCGAGCATGTCGCGAGCTTCGCAGATCCGGTTGAAAGCTTGGACATCGATCCGACGTGGGCAAGCGTGCAATGGAAGGTCGAGAACGTAGCGGGATCGGATAAGAAAGTGTTCCGTAACGTCTGGAAGTCGGATTGGCTGCTGCACGCGGAAGATCAGAAGGGCTTCGCCCAAGCGAGCGGTATTCCGGCGGATTGGGGCAGCGCCCAGTGGATCGTGGAAGCGGCGCCAGAAGTTGCTCCGGTGTTGCCTTCGGGCTATATTCGGATTTCGAACCGTGCGACCGGAAAATATTTGTACGAGAACGGCAATAACGTCGTCTTGTACGGTACGCCTGCCGTAAACGACGCGGCTTCGCAATGGATCATTCGCAACGTAGACGGCGTTCAACAGCTCGAAAATCGCGCGACAGGCAACGTCATGTCGATCGAGCATTTGCGGAGCTACTTGGAGACGACGGCTTCGCCGACCTCGGACGACACGCGTACGCAGTGGACGATCGAGGACGGACCTGCCGAGGGCGTCTACCTTATCCGCAGCGAAGCGGACGGTTACGAGGATGCCTACGTGCATACCGAGGACGGCCAAGGCTACGCGCAATACGAGCTCCGTTCCATCGAGAGCCGCGGCGTGCAATGGGTGTTCGAGGCGGCATCGGCGGACGCGGAAGTCGTTCCGCCTGTAGACGGACCGGCTAATGCAGTGACTCCGGTTCAAGAAGAGCTGAACTACGTTCGGATTCACGACGGTGATACGGCTAACGTATTGGTTGAGCACGAAGGCGGAGTTGCTGCTTTTGAGTCGGCAACTGCGGGGGATCTAAGCGCCCAATGGCTACCGCAAGACTATAACGGGCATAAACGGTTCGCGAACCGCGCGACGGGACATTATTTGACGCTCGCGGGTGACGCTGCCGCGATCAGCGAAGACGGTAGCGCGCTTGACTCGCAATGGAGCGTTACGTCGGATGCCGGTTACGTAACACTTAGCAACGCCGAGAGCGGCGGGTTGTTGGAGAGCGCGACGGGAACGCGGATGCAATTGGAGAAAGTGCTGTGCGATGCGCGTTACGAAGGCGAGAAAGCGTTCGTGTACGGCGGCGCCTCCTCGCTGACTAGCCAAGGTGTTGCGTCAGGCTTTGGCGCCGTCGGAGCGGGTGCAAAGTTCGCGGTTAACGCGGAGCAAGCAAGCAGCTACGACGTGGTCGTTCGCTATCGGACTGCGGGGAGCGATGCTCGCAATCTTAGCATCTACGTTAACGGCTTGAAGCAGCCGAGCGCTGCGACGTTCTCCGGTACCGGAACGGCGTGGGCGGACGCTACGATCAGCTTGCCGCTGCGTAGCGGAATGAACACGATCGCCTTGCAGGCGGATACGGGTAATGTAGGCAGCGGACTCGATATCGATGCGATTACGGTACGCGGATCGATTAACAAAGATTACCGCGGCGCGACGCTTCCATTTACGACTTACGAGGCGGAGCAAAGCGCTACGAACGGCACCGTGATCGGGCCGGACCGCGAATTCAAGACGTTCGCTTCCGAAGCTTCCGGTCGGAAGGCAGTAACGCTGGACGCGACGGGACAATACGTATCGTTCACGACGACGAAAGCTTCGAATGCCCTGAATCTGCGCTATATCATTCCGGACGCGGCATCTGGCGGAGGCACGGACGCGACGCTGAGCTTGTACGTCGACGGCGTTAAACGCGGCAAAGTGAATTTGACGAGCAAGTATAGCTGGGTATACGGCAAATATCCTTGGTCAAACGACCCTGCGGACGGAGATGCGCACCGGTTCTACGACGAGACGCACCTCCTGATCGGCGACGTGCCTGCCGGAGCGACGATTCGCTTGCAGAAGGATAGCGACGACACGGCTTCCTATTATGTCGTCGATTTCGTAGAGCTTGAGCAAGCAGACGCTGCCTACGGCAAGCCTAGCGGTTACTTGTCCGTAACGGATTACGGCGCGGTAGCGAACGATGCGGGTGATGACACGACCGCCTTCGTCGCGGCAATCGCGGCGGCCAAAGCTTCCGGCGCTGGTCTATGGGTACCGGCGGGACGATTCGAACTGACCGCTCCGCTTCATGTGGATCACGTGACGATTAGAGGCGCGGGTATGTGGCATACGACGTTGAACGGCGCGGGATTCCTCGCGGACGGCAGCCAGATTAAGGTGTACGATCTGTTGCTCGACGTAGGCGTTACGGCTCGGCATGACGAGCTGCGCGAAGCGGGCTTCGACGGAACGTTCGGCATGGATTCCGTCATCCAAAACGTATGGATCGAGCACGCCAAGGCGGGCATTTGGTCGATGCGCAGCGACGCAGGCATAAGCACGAACGGCCTCTATGTCGGCGGCGTTCGCATCCGGGATACGTATGCGGACGGCATCAACTTCTCGACCGGCACGGCTAATTCGATGATCGAGCAGACGCACATCCGCAACTCCGGGGACGACAGTATCGCCCTTTGGTCGCAGAAGATGAACGGCGTAACGGACGCGGATAGCGGCACGAAGGGCAACACGGTACGTTTCAACACCGTTCAACTGCCTTGGCTCGCGGACAACGTTGCTATTTTCGGAGGACGGGACAACAAAGTACAGGATAACGTATTGTCCGATACGGTAGGTTTCGGCGCGGGCATCGCGGTGTCGACTCGATTCGATCCGGTCGCGTTCGCGGGCACGACGACGGTGGAGCGGAATACGCTTATCCGCACGGGAGGCAGAGAACCGAACTGGGGACAGGACTTCGGCGCGATCTGGGTATTCACGGGCGATAAGCCGATCGACGCGGATATCGTCATCCGGAACAACACTGCGCTAGACAGCACGTATCAAGGGTTGTACATTAACGGTCCATACGCGATCGCGAATACGAGCCATAAAGTTCTCGTTCAAAATTACGTAATCGACGGCACCGGCACCTGGGGCATTCACGTAAACGCCAGTGTGAAGGGGTCCGTGGATCTGGACAACGTCATCGTACGCCATACGAAGGTAGGTCCCGTATTCAATGCGGTCGGTTCGGCGTTCGAGCTTCGGACGGTCGATCCGCAGCCGGTATCGAACGATGCGGATTTCGTTAGCGACATCGATAGCGAGGCGGGACGCGGCAATTCTCAGGGTAGCGGCGTTCCAGTAATTACGAACGTTAACGACGATGCGCAGCTGCGCGGAGCGTTGTCGACCGCAGGCGATAAGGATGTCGTCATTCAACTAACTGCCGAAGGGGGAGTTAGCCAAGCGACGTTCTCGTTCACGGCGCTACGCGAAGCGGGAGGCAAAGTGCCTGGCGCTACGATCGTCCTGCAATCCGGAGATTTGAGCTACTCGTTGCCGGCGAACATTCTTGAAGTACTGGCAGCGGCGAACGAATCGCTCGGTTTAGCGGGAGAAGGTACATTGACCGTTGCGTTGTCCCCGGTTGCGGACGACGTAACGAAGGAGCTGCGCGATAAAGCGAAAGCCGCGGGCTTCTCTATCGAAGGAACGCCGATCTCGTTCGAGCTAACCGTCTCCATCGGCGGACAATCGACGACGATTCATTCCTTCGGCGGTCAGTTCGTTACTCGTACTTTTGCGGTGGATGGCGCCTTAGTCGCAAACCATGCTTCCGTCGTCGTATACGATCCGAAGACTGGCCAGTTTAGAACGGTTCCAGCCTTGTTCGCAGCGAAGGACGGCAAAACGGTCGTTACGGTGAACAGCACGACGAACAGCTTGTACGCGGTCGCCGAGACGAACCGCACGTTCGCGGATATCGCAGGGCACTGGGCGCAAAGCGATATCGCGCTCATGGCGAACAAGCAGCTGGTGAACGGAGATTCGCCGGATAAGTATGCCCCTGATCGCAGCATTAGCCGAGCGGAATTCGCGTCGATGCTTGTCAGAGCGCTCGGGCTGGATACGTCGCTTGGCGGCAAGGCAACGTTCTCCGACGTCAAATCGGACGCCTGGTATGCGGCTTCGGTCGCGACGGCCGCTCGGTTCGGCATCGTAACGGGCTTGTCGGACGGCACCTTCCGTCCGGATCGGAACATTACGAGAGCGGAGATGGCAGTCATGCTGTCCAGGGCAAAGAAGCTCGTAGACAAAGACACCGCCGCACCAAGTGCAGCAAACTTACAGACGTTGTTCAGCCAAGACTATGCGCAGATCGGCGAGTGGGCGCAAGCCTCCGTCGCGCAAGTCGCGGGCAGCGGCATCATGCAAGGACGCGCGGCGAACACGTTCGCGCCTGACGCGGCGACGACGCGCGCGGAAGCGGCTGTCGTGCTGAAGAGACTTCTACAAACAACGGGCCTCATGAACTAGCCTCGTTATGTGATTGTTTAACGCCATTTGTGCCAGGCGTCCGCTTGCCGAGCAGCTATTCGGTAAGCGGATGGCCGCGGCAGAATTTAAAGAACGCCTTTAATCGCACATTCGATCGGATCCAGGAGACGAGCAGAGAAGTATGCCCCGCACTTGACGATTCCGCATCAGATGTGCGTTTTCTCTTAAACCATTGGAAGCGCTCGCATTTACGGAACGACTAACATTTTTACTTGGTATAGGAGGTGACTCAATCGATTTACTCTTCCTTATTACATCGAAGAGGAACCGAAGGGTAAGAGAAAATAAATTTAAATGGAGGTATTTTATGTTACATGCGCTTAGAAATCCAGGTAAAAATAAGGTTTTTATAGTTCTGATGATTTTTGCGCTCCTAATTTCGCAATTGGCAATCTCTCCGAATCCGGCACAAGCGGCAGGGGGGCCTGATTTAATCGTAACGAACATCTCTTGGTCGCCCGCAAGTCCTGTTACCGGCAATGAAGTGACTTTTAGCGCAACGATAAAAAATCAGGGTGCAGATCCAATCTCGGCTGGTGCGGTCAAAGGCGTATTATTTTCCATTGACGGCACTTCCGTAAGTTGGAGCGATAATTATACGTCGGCCATAGCGGCGGGTGCATCCGTAACGGTAACCGCTACCGGAGGGCCGAACTCCAAAGCTACATGGACTGCTGCATCCGGTACCCATACCGTTAGGGCGTATGTGGATGACGTGAACCGGATTGCCGAATCCAATGAAAGCAACAATACGCTCGATCAGAGCATAACCGTTGCCGCCAGCTCGGGAACTCCCGATTTAGTCGTAACCGATGTTACGTGGTCGCCCGCGTCCCCTCAGACGGGAAATGAAGTCACATTCAGCGCGGTCGTAAAGAACCAGGGAACGGCAGCTGTATCCGCCGGTGCGATCAAAGGCGTTTTATTTTCCATTGACGGCACGTCCGTGAGCTGGAGCGACAACTATACCTCTTCCATAGCTGCAGGCTCATCCGTAACAGTAACGGCAACCGGAGGTCCAAGCTCCAAAGCTTCATGGACTGCCGCATCCGGTACGCATACGGTGAGAGCTTATGTGGATGACGTGAACAGGATTGCGGAATCCAATGAGTCAAACAACACGTTTGACAAAACGATAACGCCCGGAGCCGGGGCCGGCACGCCCGACTTAATCGTAACGGATGTTTCGTGGTCGCCCGCGGCTCCTCTGACAGGCAATGAAGTCACTTTCAGCGCTGTTATCAAGAACCAGGGAACCGCTGCGAGTCCTGCAGGTACGGTCCATGGCGTGCTTTTCTCCATTAACGGTACAACGGTCAACTGGAGCGACAATTACACCTCGTCCATAGCAGCGGGTAGCTCCGTTACGGTTACGGCAACTGGCGGACCAAACGCCAAAGCTACGTGGACTGCCGCAGCCGGTACGCAAACCGTAAGGGCATTTGTTGACGATATCAACAGAGTAACGGAATCGAACGAGAACAATAACACGCTCGATGAAAGCATTATTGTAAACGTGCCTAGCAAGCCTGACCTGGTCGTGACGGATATTGCATGGTTACCGGCCGCTCCTGCAGCAGGTAACGCCGTAACTTTCAGCGCAGTCGTTAAGAATCAGGGAACTGCGGCTACCGCAGCGGGAACGGCATGTAACGTTTCGTTCTATGTAAACGGCACTAAGGTAAGCTCAGTCATCAATTACACCACTTCCATCGCGGCAGGCGCTTCCGTTACGCTTACTCAAAACTCCGGATCATGGACAGCCGTAAACGGAATTCACACGGTGAACGCCGTTGTCGACGAGACGGCGATTATCAGTGAATTAAATGAGACGAACAACTCCTACAGCGAGAGTCTTACGATCGGAGCAGTCCAAAATTATGGCGCTACAGTACCTTATGACAGCTACGAAGCGGAGAGCTTAACGATCGTAGGCGGATCGATCACAGGTCCAAGTACAACCTGGACGACTGCCGAATCGGAAGCATCAGGAAGAAAGGCCGTACGATTAGCGCAAGGACAATCCGTTGAATTGACGCTTAATAACCCTGCACAAGGTATCGTCGTGAGATACTCTATGCCGGATAGCGCAACCGGGTCGGATATCTATCAAAATGTAAGCGTGTATGTGGACAATGTCCATAATACCGATATTTCATTGACCAACAGGTATGAGCACCAATACGGGCAATATGGCTCAGACGGCGCTGAAATGCAGTGGTCTAATACGCCGGGCAGCAATCATCACAGATACTTTGATGAAACTCGCGTGCTTCTGGGTCAGCAGGTTGCAGCCGGTACGAAAATAAAGCTGCAATGGGATGCGAACGATTACAATCCTTCCGGGTCAACGTATGTACTGATCGACTTAATAGAAACAGAAGCAGTGCCTGCGGCCATTGCCAAGCCATCAGATTATGTATCGATTGCGAATTACGGAGCTGTCGCAAATGATGGAGTAGACGACACAACAGCCATGACTTCGGCAATTGCTGCTGTGAATGGTACTACGATCAAGGGGGTATGGATCCCTGAAGGAACCTTCGACTTTATAACAGGAACGAGAGGCACAACGAAAATCAGACTGCCAAGCGGAGTTTCTGTCAAAGGCGCGGGAATGTGGCGCTCTACCCTTCATGGCGCGTATGCCGGAATATTCTTGCAAGGTGGTAACGTTACACTTTCCGACTTTACGATCAAGGCCGAGGAAACCTATCGCTCCAATGCATCGGGTATTGCCGGCATTGAAGGAAATGCGCTCAATTCGACTATCATGAACCTATGGATCGAGCACACGAAAGTAGGTCTATGGTTGAACGAGGGAACGGCCAACGCGCTCGTATCCAAGTTGAGAGTAAGGGATACATGGGCGGACGGAATCAACATCAACGGCGGCGCGCTGAATACCATTGTCGAGCAAAGCAACTTCCGTAACAATGGCGACGACGGCATGGCCATGTGGTCCAAATCGTTGAATGGCGGTACGGGAACGGTTGAAGGCAGTACGTTCCGATATAATACGGTGCAAATCCCGAACCTTGCCAACGGTATCGGAATATACGGCGGCAAAAACAATACGGTGAGCAATAACCTCATCCTTGACGTTGTCGATAACGGTTCTGGTATTCAGTTTGGAACTAACCATGGACCTACCGCATTTACGGGCACGCTGACCATCACGAATAACAAGCTTGTACGAGCGGGCTCCTACCATCACGACTATGGCTACCAAATTGGAGCGATCTGGGGATATTGGGTGAACAATAATGGCTTGGCACAGGGGCTCACCGTAAACGTGAGCAGTAATATCGTTGATAGCAGCACGTATTCAGGCGTATTCATTGAAGAACCTAGCTCCAGCGCAGTCATGAACTTCACTTCGAATACGATTAACAATTCAGGAACTTATGGCGTCTATATTAGAGGCTCCGCCAACGGCGCGGCCGCGTTCAACAACAATACGGTCAATGTTGCGCCTTCCGGAGCTTTCAAAAATGATTCGCCGAGCTTTACGGTAACCGGTTCGGGCAACAATTGGTAATCCCCGAATGGGACTAGCGTGAATGGACTGCTACATTCTTGGGGAGGCAATCGCTGATGATTTGGCAAATACTCCGAAATAAAAGAAGCGCGCGCAAATACGCCGCCATAGGCGGGGGGGCATTACTCGCGATCATCGTTGCGATAGTGCTCATCGGCAAGCCAACTTCACCGGCCTCGGCGCCGCCCGACGGGGGTACCGTCTACGAAGCCGAGGATCAATTTTATTCCGGCGGGGTGGCGAGCGCATCTTCGTATTTGAACAATTTTGCAGCGGAAGGCGATAGAGTCGTTTTTACCGTCAATATGCCATCAACCGGGAACGTTGATGTCATGTTGAACTATGCGAACGATACGGGGAGCGATAAGACGCTTAATGTGTACGTGAACGGCGTATTCGCTATCCCTGCTACGCTCCCAGATACGGGGGGCACGGAGAAGTGGAAGAAGAAGGCCGAATCGCTAACGCTGCGCAAAGGGTTGAACACGATCAGCTATCAGTACGATAGCGGCAACAGCGGAGGCGTGAATCTGGATAGTCTCTCGATCGTCGGAGGGCTGCCGCTGGCAGACCGCGGCGCAACGGTTTCCTACCAAGAACTCGAAGCCGAGGACGGTAAGACGAATGCCGAGGTACTTGCCCCGAGCCGCGAATATTTGACTGTGCAATCGGAATCGTCCGGCCGCCAAGCGGTCAAGCTGACGAATACCGGGCACTACGTGGAATGGACGGCGCCGCAGACAGCTAACTCGATCGTCATTCGCTACAGCATGCCGGACGCAGCCGAAGGCGGGGGCGACCAGAAGACGCTGAGCTTGTACGTAAACGGGACGAAGGCGCAGGAGCTCCCTCTAACGTCCCGCTATGCATGGACATACGGAACGTATCCGTATAACGATGATCCGTCTACCGGAGAGGGGCATCACTTCTACGACGAGAGCCGGTTCCTCGTCTCCGACATTCCCGCGGGAGCGACCGTGAAGCTGCAAAAAGACGCCGGAGACGACGCGGCTAATTATACGATCGACCTCATCGACCTGGAGCAGGTAGACGATGCGTATGCGATGCCGGACAATTTCGTGAGCGTCACCGATTTCGGCGCAGTGGCCAATGACGACGGGGACGATACAGGGGCTATCCAGGACGCTATCTCGGGCGCTGTATTAAAAGGCAAAGCCGGCGTCTGGATTCCCGAGGGCACTTTCCTGCTAAGTGATCACCTGATCGTCGGCAACGTTCATGTGCGCGGAGCGGGCATGTGGCGGACGACGCTTCAGGGCACGAACGGCAAAGGGGGCTTTTTCGGTAGGGACAGTAACGTGCGAGTTACGGATCTTACAGTCGCGGGCGATTCGGTCTACCGCTACGATAGCGGCGACGATCCCGCCTTCGTGGGCAACTTCGGACCGGGCTCGCTCATCCAGAACGTATGGGTAGAGCATATGAAGGTCGGCATTTGGCTTAACGCGGGTACCGACGGCTTGTACATGGTGGGCGGACGCATACACGATACATGGGCGGACGGCGTCAACTTCCATGCCGGTGTAAAAAATACGACGATCTCCCACTTCAACGTGCGAAATACAGGTGACGATGCTTTCGCGATGTGGTCGGCCGGGATGGCGGACGAGAACAATACGTTCCGCTACAACACGGCGCAAATCCCGGTGCTGGCGAATGGGTTTGCTCTTTACGGCGGGACAAACAACAAAGTACTGGACAACATCGCAGCCGACACGGTTACAGCCTCGGCAGGCATAACGATTAGCACCCGAGACTTCGGAGGCACGCTGCCGATCAGCGGAACGACCGAGGTGCGGCGCAATACGTTGATCCGCACGGGAGGGCTGGAGCGTAATTGGAATACGACCTTCGGCGCACTATGGATTTACGCGGATAATCATCCGATCACGGAGCCGATCATCGTCTCGGACATGCAGATTCTCGATAGCACCTACGACGCGGTTAAGCTTAGTTTGGATAAAACGATCACGGGCGTCGCGTTCCACAATGTCGTCATTAACGGTGCGGGTGCTTACGGCCTTAACTTCGACCATGTGAGCGGTACTGGCAACTTTGAAGGTGTCACCATATCGGGCGCGGCGTCGGGAGGAGTTAACAATTCGGGCGGTCAGTATACGATCGTCAAAGGCGAGGGCAACAGCGGATGGTAACGGAATAAGCAAGCGGGGCCCGTCAGTTCGACTGACGGGCTTTTTACGTGTTATTGACTACATCTATCTTATTTACGCACATTGTTCATGCTCAAAATCAGGTATAAAATACAAATGATTGCAATTGTAGTTGCGATAGAGGGGGGACTGACCGATGAATATCAAATGGAGAAAACGGAACTTATGGTTGTTGTTTTCATCCTTCGGAATATTGATCGTTGCCGCAGTCGGCTATTGGATGTACGACTATTACGCGGGCAATCACATCCGAATCATAGAAGTCATTCAAGAGGATGCCGTCGATACCGCCGCGGCGTCCCCGGCCGGAGGCTCCGGGTGGGATGCATCGCTCTTGGACAAACAATGGAACATCGCTGAAGGGTCACAAGTCTATTTTAGCGTTAAAACCTCTATAGAAGCGGTTGCCTTTTCTTTAAGCAAAATCGAAGGGTCATGGGACTTTCATTTGCAAGAGCCGAGTCGGATGAAGGCGCATGCGACAATCGACGTGACATCGCTCGATTCCGGCAACGGGTCACGCGATAACGATATTAGGGGTTCCTCCTACTTGAATGTCTCGGCTTATCCGAATGCGACTTTCGAGTTGAGCTCGATCGAACAATGGCCGGACGACCGGGCGGCAGGCGAAGCATTGACTTTTAAAATGAATGGGGCGTTAACGGTTAAAGGGATAACGAAAAACGTCCAGTTCGATTGCAAAACGAAATACGAGAACGGCCAACTTAAATTAAGCGGCCAAACCGTCGTCACCTTCGGCGATTTCGGCATGAGAAATCCCCACTTGTTAGTATTGAATACTGAGAACAACGTGAAGATCAGTTTTCAGCTTGTTCTTAGCTAGAATTGACGACGATTCCGGAACGGCGATTAAACAGGCTATAGCTTACCCAACCCCGTCAGATCGACTGACGGGGTTTTCTTTGCGTAATGTCACAATGTTATCATTCGAGGTTACAATCGGAGTAGTCTGATTGCTAGAATCGTTGTATGATTAGGAATCGAACTTCCCGCAGGAGGGTGCATCCGCATGCTCATCAAGTCAAACTGGAAAGCGGTTACAATAACTCTCGCTATCATCGTTATCGCCGCAATGGCGTGGATTTCCGTATCCGCAGGTTGGTTTAAATCGAATACGCCTGCGCAGCAACCGAGCGAGACGACCGAAGCGGCAACGCAGCCTCCAACAATGCCGATAGCCGATCAACCGGCCAATGCCGATCAGCTGGTGATGGTGTTCCCGGCGGGCAACGTGCCGAGAGACCTCGGCCTCGTAGAGCAGGAAATCAATCGCTACCTATTAACGAAAATTAACGCGACGGTAGATATCAAGACGATAGATTTAAGCTCCTGGTGGGATAAGACGGGGCTTATGTTCGCGTCTGGCGAGCAGATCGACATCATGTTCACCGCCGGATGGATGCGGTTCGGCGACGAAGTGGCCAAAGGCCGTTATTTGCCGCTGGATCAATTGCTGGAGCAATACGGCAAAGGGATCCGCAAGATCCTCGACCCTTCGATCCTGCAAGCGAGCAAGGTGGACGGCAACATTTACGGCATCGTGACGAACAAGGAGTTCGCTTCGAGCAAAGGGCTCGTCGTCCGTAAAGATCTCGTGGACAGCCTGAACATCGATCTGTCGCAGGTGAAGACGCTGAGCGATTTCGGCCCTATTTTCCAGAAGATCAAGGAGCAGGAGCCGGGCATTACGCCGCTGCAGGCTAGAGCAGACAGAAGCCCGCTTACGTTCATGATGCAGTACGGTTTGTTCGATATGCTCGGCGAAGGGCCGGGCGTCCTATATCGGAACGGCGGGTCGACCCAGATCGTGAACATGGCGGAAACGCCGGAATTCATGCAATACGCCAAGACGCTGTACGAGTGGAACCGAGCGGGCTATTTGAACGCGGACGCTACAACGACGAAAGATAACGAATACGACGCGGTGAAGGCGGGCAAGGCGTTCGCCTATGCCGATTCGCTCAAGCCGGGCTTCGAAATACAGGCTTCGCGGGACACAGGGTACCCCATGGTCAGCGTGGAGCTTATGAAGCCTTATACGACGACCGCCGATACGACGAGCGCGATGTTCGCGATAACCCGCAACGCCAAGCATCCGGAGAAGGCGATGATGCTACTTAATCTCCTATACACCGACCCGTATTTGCTCAACCTGCTAGATTGGGGCATCGAAGGCGTGCATTACCGGAAGACGGGCGACAACGTCATCGACTATCCAGAAGGCATCGACGCGAAGACGGTCGGCTACAATCTCAACCAACCTTGGATGTTCGGCAATCAGCTTAATTCCTACTTATGGTCGAACGAGAATCCGAAGCTATGGGACCAATACCGCGCTTTTAACGAACAGGCAGACAAGTCGAAGGCGCTCGGCTTCGTGTTCAACCCGGAGAAGGTGAAGACGGAGATCGCGGCTTCGATCTTAGTAGAGAAGCAATTCATGCCGGCCTTGAACACCGGGGCGCAGGATCCGGAGAAAATCGTTCCGATGTACTTGGATAAAATGAAGGCGGCCGGAGCGGACAAAGTCATCGCGGAGAAACAACGGCAACTGAACGCATGGCTCGCGGAACAAGCAAACCGTTCCTAATCGTACGATAACAGGGAGGCGAACCGGATGAGGCAAGCAAGCATGCGATCCAGACTCATACTCGGGTTCGGTCTGTTGACCGTCCCCCTCGTCATCGTGCTGCTCTGGAACAACCTGTACGCGACCCGGGTCGTGCACTCGCAGGTGGCGCAGTCCAACCGGAACATGCTGACGATCTATATGAACGACATGGACCAGGTGCTCGGCGAAATCGAGAATTTTTTGTACAAAACGGCGGAGCAAGACCAAAGCCTCATCTCGCTCAGCCAATACGATAAGAATAGCTGGGAATATTACTTGTCCACTACGCAAACGGTGAACGAGCTCGATCTCAATACGAATTACTACGACGCGGCCGATATGCTGTTCGCTTATAGCTCGAAGTACGAGGAGCTATTCGTTGCCCCGCAGCAATCCGTGTCGTACGATCGCAAGCAGTTGATTCAGGATAAGCTGATGCAAATGCTGAAGGACCCCGCTCAAGCCCGCAACTCCAAGTGGAGCCTGGTAGAGCTCAACGGCGAATACGCGCTGCTGCGCATCGTCGATACGAATTACGATTCTTATATCGGCGCATGGGTCGATCTGAACCGGCTCATGGAGCCGATGCGAAAGCTCGGGCAATTCGGCAATGACGGCGGCAAAGGGGAAGCGTTGCTCATGTCCGGAGACGGAAATCCGATATCCGGCGTAGGCGACTCGATCGGCAATGCGCTTGAAAAGGTAGATTTTACGCAGTACCTCGACAACGGAAATTCGGCTTACAACATCGTAAAGCTAGATAAACCTTATCTTCTCGTAGCGAAGCGCTCGCGCATGGCGGATATGGATCTATTGCTCCTTTTGCCCGAGCGGACTTTGTTGGAGGGATTGCCTTTCTTCCGTAACTTGACGTATCTCATTCCGATGCTGGCGGCGATTATGCTCGTCCTGTACTTGCTGTTCCTGCAAAATTCGATCGTAAAGCCGATTCATCAGCTCATCAAAGGGATGCGCAAAATCCGTTCCGGCGACCTCAGCGTGCGGATGGCCGACAACAAGCTGGTCGAGTTCATCTCGCTCAAGGAAACGTTCAACGGAATGGCGCAGCAGATCGAGCATTTGAAAATCGATATTTACGAGGAGCAAATCCGGACGCAGCGCGCGGAGCTGAAGCATTTGCAGGCTCAGATTCACCCGCATTTTTTCATGAACTCGCTTAACATCGTCTATCAGCTCGCGCAGATCAAAGACTATGAAGTGATCCAGAACATGTCGCTGCATCTCGTCCGGTACTTCCGGTACACGACTCGCACGCAGGTGTCCACGATTACGATCAAGGAAGAAGTCGAGCACATCTACCATTACTTGTCGATTCAAAAATACCGGTTCCCGGAGACGCTCGCTTTCGAGTTCGAAGTCGATCCTTTAGTCGAACTAACCGAGGTTCCGCCGCTCATTATCCAGCCGATCGTGGAGAATGCGATGGTACACGGCTTCTCGATCCGTACGGGCACGCCGTTCAGCATTAAGGTAAAGATCGCGCCCGCGCCGAACGATCCGGAGGGCGAATTGCTCATCGAGGTGTCCGATAACGGCAAAGGAATCGATCCGGAACAGAAGGACGCTCTCGCGCTGAAAGTCCATGAGCTGGAGCCGGGCAACGGAAGCTTGGGGTTATGGAACGTCGTTCGTCGATGCCGGCTGTATTTTAAGTCTACGGTGCGCATGACGTTCGAAGACGCCGATCCGCAAGGAACGCACATTACGTTACAGCTGCCGCGGAGCAAAGCGAGCTAAAGGAGGGCTTCTCATGATTCGGGTGCTTATCGTGGACGACGAAATATACGCGGTCAAAGGGCTTCGTTCCGGCGTCCGCTGGGACGTGGTCGGCATCGACGAGGTGTACGAGGCGTACCATGCGCCGATGGCGCAACAGGTGTTGGGCGAACAGGACATCGATATCATCATTTGCGACATCGAGATGCCGGAGACGAGCGGGCTCGATCTGATGGCCTGGATCAAGGAACGGGACATGGATCCGGAAATGATCGTGCTGACTTGCCATTCCGAGTTCACCTACGCGCAGCGGGCGATGCATCTGGGCGGCTTCGATTATTTGCTGAAACCGGTCGTGTACACGGAGCTCGAGCAAGTGCTGTCGACCGCGATCGAGAAAGTGAACGAGAAGCGGAGAGTGAGCGAAACCGACGAGCAATACGGCAAATTCGTGGAGCTATGGAATAGCCGCAAGCCGCTGCTCGTCGAGCGGTTCTGGCAAGACGTCCTCGAATGCCGGATTCCCCCGAACGCGAAAGCGATCGAGCAGGCGCTCGCTACCTACGACATTCGGATGTCGGAAGTGTCGCGCATAAGCCTCATTCTGATCAGCGTGGAAAAATGGGAGAAGCCGCTGAACGAGAGAGACGAACTGGTCATGGAATTCGCCCTTCGCAAAGCGGCGAGCGAGGTGTTGCTCGCAAGCAGCGTTCCAGGCGAAGTCATTCAAGACCACCGCGGCAATACGCTAGTCGTCATGTATAGAGGAGAGACGGACACCGAGCAAGCGCTAATCTTGGCTCGTTGCAGGGAGTACCTTGACGCGTGCCGGCAGTATTTCTTCTGCCAGTTATCTTGCTACGTCGGCGAGCCGACCGCGATTACGGACGTTCTGGCCAGCTATCTCGCGCTGCTCGATGCCGAGTATCGCAACGTGAGCCAGTCCAACGTCGTGGTGGCGTGCCGCGCATCGGAAGACGATGTCCTACCGGTTACGATGCCGATGACCGATTCGATGTTGGAGCTTGCCGAATTAATAGAGCAAGGTCAGTCGGCGGAGCTCGATGAAGAGCTTGAGGCGTTGATGGTGCGGCTGGGCAATGGCCAGGCGACGGTAGAGACGTTAACCGCTTCCTACCACGCGCTGTTGCAAGTTATCTATTACGCCATGCACCGTAAGGGCCTTCAAGCTCATCTGCTCTACGAGGGACGGACTTGCCCTAGCATCGAGACGGCGACGAGGTCCATCTCGCATTTTAAAGTGTGGGTACGCTGCGTCGCCGACGCCGCGAGCGCGTTGTTCGCGAAGCCGGTTACGACGAGCGCCGTCGTGCAGAAGGTTACGGGCTACATCGGAGAGCATCTGAACGAGGACTTGACCCGCGAGCAGCTCGCTTCCGTCGCTTTCGTGAATCCTGCCTACTTGTCGAGACTGTTCCGCAAAGAGACGGGCATGGTGCTGACCGATTATATTTTGCAGGAAAAAATGCGCAAAGCCGCCGACCTGCTCGCATCTACCGACCGGAGCATCAGCGAGATCGCCGACGGTCTTCACTACGGCAACTTCTCGTACTTCGCGCGCTTGTTCCGCAAGGTGCACGGGGTTACGCCGCACGATTACCGCAAGTCGTATCGGAAGCGGGCGTAGATTGTGGCGAAGAGCGGATGATTAGCAGATAGAGACTTCACTAGTTCGGGCCGTCCTGTACGGCGCGCTGGATTGATAGTAATTACATCGCGGAACTGCAAACCGAGAGGCGTGGCTGCCCTGGTTGATACGCGGGAAGCTTCTCGGTTTTATTCTGCTATTGCTGGCTCGACTGTTGGCGTTTCAACTCTTTATCTACTGCTTCAGCAAGCTTATGCATCAGATCAGGGACTTCACTGTCGTCGGCGCTCATGATCTCATCTAACTGTGCTTTCAGCTGGTTGTTCCAAACCCGTTCGAGCCAATATGGTTTTACCCGACATGCACCATTTGCCACGAAGCCATATAAATTCGTCATGTCCTCTTCAGTCTTACCCATCTCTTGTGCAAGCGGTTCACTTGCAGGCAATAGTCCGTATGCATAATTAAGAGAGTCCTTATTAACGGATAACAATAAGTATTCTATAAATTTCCAAGCCGCTTGTGGCTGAAGGCTTTGACTAGATATGCCCATACCAGTCATGTAAACCGGGATCGTATTAGGCTGGCCGGCTACTCGCGGCATCGGAACAGTGCCTGTCTTCAATTTATTAGATTCATTTCTCGAATAATGAGATGCTATACCCATTTTTCCTTCTTCAAATGCCGTTGAATCGGACTCCGTCCAATCCTCATAGCGAGTACTCTGCGGATTCGCCACTAGATAGAACCTAAACCACCGAATGGCTTTAATAGCCGCCTCGCTGTCCAGATAACCAATTGCTGTTGATCCATCTGATGCAAAAATATCATTTCCTGAAATATTTAATATCAGCCTTATCAAATCAATAGGTTCGAACGGCAAAAAGGAACCACGGTAGCTCCCTGATGCACGAATATGACTGGCAATTTCACTGAATTGTTCCCATGTCCAATCTGAGTCAGGATAAGGAATGTTTAATTCATCGAAGATTTGTTTGTTGTACGTCATCGTATTGAAATTGATTGTTGCGGGAATCATGAGCAACTTATCGTCATGCATGCCACCTTGCAGGATCGTTTGAGCAATTGTTGCATGTGCAGAGCTGTTATACATACTAGACATATCCAAGAGGATTCCTGGATTTTTGTTTAGAACATCATCAAAATCAAAAGCGGCGTAACTATTAAATCTATAAATATCAAAAGGAGTTCCCTCTTTGTTCTTGTAACTGTCCAGGTCTAACTCTGAGCCCGGCCAACCGCCGGAAGTTACCGTAATAAAATCGGTTTTTACCTCAACCTCATCCTGAATCGAGTTAAAGTGTTCCACGATATCCATCAGCAGCTTTTCTCGCGGATCCAGATTATCTTTAATGGATTGAAGATTCGTCTCTTTCACTTCATATTCAGTTGTAATGGGAAAATGAATAACCGCTTTCTCTTGCGGCTTCTTCTTCATTGTACAGGATGTGGTTAAGAATAAGAGCATTAATGCGCCTGTGATCAGCACCAAGAGGGGCTTCTTCATTTGGTTATCCTCGCTTTCATTAAGTCATACACCAAGCACTAATAAGTAGGAAGACCCCTGCCATATTCGAACTCATAAGTTCCCCCTTCGCACTATATCGTGAATTCTTCTGATCTTTATCCATACCCTTTCATCGTCGCTAGGTAAATTACATTAAAAAAATGGGAGGCAACCCAAGGAACCCTAATTCTCCTTGTTGTTGTATCCCATCTGTGTTAACGGTAAGATATCATGTTTGCTTCACATAGTTAAATATGGCATTATAAAACATTTTAGGGCGATCGGATACATAGTAGCGTCACTGCACTAGACATGTCCGATCAGGTGCAAACCCAGTCCCGCTGGACCGCGTCAGGGAAATGCTCGAAGCATTATTGCATTCCGCAAAATAATTTCCACTATTTTTAATTTCCTAAACTCCCTCTACGGAGAAACACTTTGCTCCTCTTTACGCCCTTATTCTTAGGTTTTCGATATTATTCAAAGAGTGAAG
>NZ_JBHSNC010000053.1:0-98107 GCF_042655785.1 Cohnella yongneupensis | reverse complement strand
GCTTGGCCCCTCCCGCGACCGGACTTTCACCGGCTAGAAGATGCGTGCCTCTGGGCACGCCAAAACTAAAAAAGCCTCGGCGAATGCCGGGCTTTTTTGACCTCTTTGCGCTTATTGCAGCCGACGGGCTACGCAAACCAAGTGTTCACGGATGCGACGAGTCCGACGAAGGACGCGACCGAAAGCGCGAGAAAAATAAAGCCTTGCCGTTTATTTTCCTGGAAAAACCGCAGCACGCCCAAGCTCAAAAACGAACCGATCAGAAGAATGAAAATCGCGCCCGTAATGAACAACGCGGGAGAAATATCTTTAACATCGACCAAATCCACGACCATTGCCCCCTTAAACCGTTCCAACCCGATCTACGTTTCCGCTAGCCGGGTTGATTCCTCTAGCATTATACCGATTTACGGCTGTATAAACAATTCGTATTCGCTTTTCTCGGGGGGCCTTCGCTTGAAGCGAACGATTAGTTGTCCTTTTCTCATCTCGGCTTTGCCGGATCTGGCGTACACCAGGCAGGGGAATCGAACCGCCTGTTTCCCTTCGTTCGGCAATCCCGTTACCCGAAGTCGATCGGAAACGGCGAACAGCTGCAGATCGCGATAGTCGACGTTCGGGTCCAAGTGCATCGTTACTGTAACGAACTTTTTGTCCTTTTGCACGTCCATGCGCACAAGTCCCCGCGACTTTACGCGCGCATCCTTCTTCGCGTGGGTCATCATATTTTTTACGTACTGATTCAACCAATCGGTGTCTCCAGGCTTATCCCATTGCTCGACAAGCTTCCAGGGTAGATCTTTGCCCAACCATTGTTGCACGACTTTCCAATCCGGAAGCGGCCCGCTATCGAAAAAAGAGCTCATCCGCCCTCCCACCTTCCCATCCAACGGCTTATCATTCAGCATATGCCCATAGCGTGAAGCCGTGCGCGCGACTCCCCGACCGTTCATTCCGGATGAACCTCTGGGCATTTGCCTTCATACACTGTTGCATGACCCCACAGCGAAGGAGTCGTTTCTCCCTATGCCCTGCATAATCGGCAACGTAAAAATTTTAAGCGTCGGCTCGGGCAGTGTGGTTCAATTCGGCGATTCGCTCCAAATCTCGCCTTCGAGCACTTCAAAAACCTATGCGGGCGCGGGTTCCTTCATTACCGGCGACCTATCTAGAAGCAATAACGCCGTAAGCGCGACAAATACGAACGATACGGATCTCCAAGATAACCCGACAATTAATGAACCTGGATCCGGGAGTGTGGTTGTATGAGTTGCTGGTACGTCAACCAGACGATTACGATCGGCCAGCTTCGCGTCGAAGCGGTTACGAACTCCTCCGTGTTGCAAATCGGCAGCGCCGGCAGCATCCAGTCTCTATCCCAATTGTACAATACCGGCGGATTTACTAAACCGGCGCCAGGAGTCGAAACCGTTGGCGAGGCGCTGTCTTCGCTTTCGCTCGTTCCGCTCCCGAATCCGACATAAGGAGGACGTTCGCGATGAATCCGCCTTCGAACGGGCAAAACCAGCCGCTCCCGAACCCCATAACCGATTGGCCGACTTTATTGCAACGCTTCTACCGGTCGGAGCAACAGATCCAACTGATGGCCGCGCAACTGCAGTCGATTCAGAAGCAGCTAGACGACTTGAAGAGCAAGCCTCCCTTGCACGTGGAATACCATTTTGACCAATTGAAGGTCAACCGGTTGGAAGGTACGCTGAACGTCGGTATTACGCCGCAGGGCACGCCCAGCATCGAGTCGCTCGAAACGCCGGGCGGAGCTTGTTGGTCGGTGAATCCGGCGGAAGCCGAAGCCGCGGACGACCCCGTGCGCCGCATGCAGGGCGAGATGGCCGCTTACTTGAACGGGGAAGGCGCGCAGTCGCTAATGCTGCTGGAGCAACAATACGCCGTCCCTCTCGACGAAGTCCACCGGACCCAAGTCGTCGACGACGTAAGGCGGCAGTTGAACGAAAGAGTCCGATATTACGTCACGATGAAACCTTATCCGCAACAAGGCACGGACGAAGAGAAGCGTCTGTGGCACGATCAGATCAAAGAGAAGACGACGCGAGATATTCAAGGCGCATTCACCGCCTACTTGCAAAAGCAAAAGACATCTGCGCCCGAAGGGAGAAACCACCGCCTATGAATGCCCCGCCTCCTTACAGCTTGAATGTCGTTAACGGTCCGCTTACGATCGGTTCGATCACGATACTTGGCGTATCCAGCTCGTCTTCGTTGCTGCTTGGCGACACCGAGTCGATTCGGCTGTATGCGTTCTTCGACACGCCTCCCGAATCCGTCATCGTCGGACAGATCGCTCCGCTTCCGGAGTTGCCGGAGGGAGATATCGAATGACGCTGCCATCGGGTAGGAGCACGAATATCGGATGGATGAATTTAAATACCGTCAGCTCGTCCGGAGTCGCCCAATTCGGCGATAACGGGACGACCGAGCTAACTTCCCGCGCGCTCGCCGTGCAGCGAGCAGTCGCGAATTACTCGCACGACGAGACGCGGTTCGCCGCTTACGAGATCTTCGCCCGCCCAGCGTATAACCTGGATACGTGCGTTCAAGTCGCGTTCCATAAGACCGATTGCGTCCCCGAAATCCGAATCGGCTACATCGACGTGACGGCTATATCGTCCGCTGCCTTGCTGCGCGCCGGCATTGGCGGACCTCTGTTGGCGACTACGCGAATCAAACATATCCGCAATTTCAACTACCGGGACATTCGCTGAAATATCGGGAATAAACGCTCCCCCGGTACAAACGTACAGGATTCGTCATGCCCCCCGCCATATGCTGACATTGTGATTTGCCATCACATCACTTCGAACGCGGGAGGTTTTACACAGATGAGTTATCCAGTTGCAGGTGCAGTTGGTTGCGGACATGGTCATGGTCATGGTGGGATGAGCGCAGCTGCTTTCGTTCTTGTTCTCTTCATCCTGTTGGTTATCATCCTTAAAGCCGGCTATTAAGCTAAGCCACTAACAGCGTATGCACCATAAGAAAACCTTGCCGACATGTCGTCGGCAAGGTTTTTGAACGTTAACCGGAAAATCCCGGCGTAATTTGTCCTAGCTTCAAGGCAAGATGCAGCTGCAACCGGTCCTCCGGATCGTCGAGGGACACGCCGAGTATCGCCTGTATTTTCTCCAGCCGGTACACGATCGTGTTGTAATGCGCGTACAGCTTCTCCGAAGTAAGCTTGATATTGCCGTTGCATCGGAAGAACATCTCCAGCGTCTCGACGAGCCTGCCGCCGCCTTTGCGGTCGGCTTGCTGAAGCGGCGCCGCGAACCGCATGAGAAACTGATCCCTCTCTTCCCCTGCGGGAATCAAGTAGAGCAGAGAATAAATGCCAAGCCGATCGTACGATACGACCTCCCCCGGCAAACCGCACACTTCGGCCACTTGCCTTGCCCTTTTCGCTTGCGACCAACTGCCGTGCAACCCGTCGTATCGATCGATGATTCTCCCCGTGTAGAGGCGCAAATCCCGGTCGCCGAGCATCGGACGAAGCTCTGCGAGCAGCTTGCCGAGCAGCTGCTCGAACGCTTCGACGCCGCTGCCTTCAGCTAACGCGGACCTACCTAGCGGCAACACGAGCGCCAAATCGTTGCCGATCGGCGCAGCCAGCATCCCGTCGACCGTGCGCAGCCTTTCCGACCGAAGCCGACGGGTAATTTCCCGCAGCTTCTCTTGCGATGGCTCCTTCTGATGCCAGCCGACCATAACGGCGCACATGCGCGAGCCTTCGGGAATCGAACAGCCGCAGACGTCGGCCCGAAGCTTCCAATCCGCGTCCGAGACGATTTTGCCGGAGAGCCAATCCTGCATAAATTGATCCAAGTATTTACCTTCGACCTCGCGCACCGCTTCTACGTTCGCGAGCTCTAGGCCGGCTAGCGCCGAAAGCCGATCCACGCTAAGCGCGTCTAGCGGCGAGATGTCCTTGCCGCGTTCTAGCAACACGAGGCACGCTTGCTTCATTTTGCGCGACGGAATAGGGCTGACGTAAGCCCGGTACGCGTTCTGAAGCAAGGTGAAGCCGCTATTCAAGCCTCGCCCAATCTGCCGAAAGGAGAGCGATTGCAGGATCGGCCATATTTCCGTAGGTTCCGCCCCTCTCATGCTCGAGGATAGCCATGGCTTTTCTTGTTCGCGCACGACAATGACCGGATTTCCCAGCATATCCTCCATAGCGTCCAAAAACGCATAAAGACCGCTTCCTTCCAGAAGCAGGCGAGTCATGCTTTGTATTCGGTTTTGCAGTTCGGATAATTGCGAGGTTTCCTGCGCGAGCACCCGCTCCATGCACGCACGGACGAGGTCCGAGAATACGATGTCCGGAGGCAGGTCGATCAGCGCGAAGCCTAGCTTATCCGCTTCCTCCAGCAGCTCCTTGGGCACCTCTTCGAAGAAACGCTTCGTTTTGATACCAAGTGCGGTGACGCCGCGCTTTGCGAGCTCCGGAATGAGCTGCAGGAAGCGCTCGGGTTCCTCTCGGAAAGGATAACCGGTCGTCATCAAAAATTCCCCGGGTCTGACCCAAGTAATGATGTCCGGCACCTCCATTACGTTAACCCTGGTGATGGCGCGATATTGGCCGGCTTGGCCCGCGACAAGCTTAGCTTCCTTCAAAAGCGGGATGCCGAGCAATTCCTTCACCGTAAATATCGTTTCCTCGGCTTGGCTTCCGGGGGACGATTCCTTGCGCGGCATCATTGCCATTATGCTTCCTCCTCGACAGTCGTCCTAGCTCCTAATGTTGCTATTGCTGCAATTGATGCTATCTAATCGCTTCCGGATATTTCCGGCTGCGGAAGGCTTGACAATACGGCTTCCGTAGACGCCGCCCATCCGAAAATACCGCCTTGCTGCACCGTCATCCGGATCGCCGCTTCGTGATCCCGTTCGTCGTAATCCGCGGTCGTTTGCCCGCCCCGTTCTCGCCTAACACCGCATGAATTTCCGCCGCGTGCGCCGATAGCGTCACGCCGTCGTTCGCCCTTACGTTGCCGAAAACTTTCGTAAGGCCCGTTACTTTCAGTAATGGCTCCTCCATCGTCCTCTCTCCCTCTCTTTTACATCACGTCACTTACAATAACGCGAAACGGGGAATAGGCTACTTTTGTTGTTCTTGTGTTATATTTTATTACACATTGATTGTATTGTCTTTAGGGATTATTGCTGAAAATAGGCATTCGCAGCTGTGCACAACCTATAATCGCTTCGATTCACTCCGGAAAGTGTTAGATTGCATGACTTCAAAACGCAAAAAAGAGCCGCCTCCGCATACCTTACACGGAGACAACTCTACTTTTTGAAAGCTCGTTCATACGTAAACTTAATAGTTTATGCTAGGTTATTGCGATCGCAAAGGCCATGCAATCTCGATCGTCGTGCCCTTATCGACGACGCTATAAATGTTGATTTTCCCTTTGTGCGCTTCCACGATGCGGTTGCACACCATTAACCCAAGACCGGTACCGCTCTCTTTGAGCGAAAAAAACGGTTCGCCGATTTTGCCCAACCACTCTTCCGGAATGCCGACGCCTTGGTCCACGATTCGCGTGCGACCCCAACAATTCCGGATGCATGAATCGAGAGACGTGCTGACCTAGCAACTGACCTGAGTTGTCTGCACCCATCAGCTTATTAGCCGCGGGATTAACGAAAACGATAACTTGGTCCTGGAAAACGACGATCGGTTCGGGCAAGCTGTCCACCAGCACCCGGTAACGATCCTCGCTCTCCCGCAGCTTCTCTTCTACGTGTTTCTTATCCGACAAGTCAGTCTCTACGACCATGAACGCGAAGCATACCCCTTGTTCGTCGCGCATAGGCACGACCGTGACGTCGAGAAACATAGGACTGCCGTCTTTGCGAATCCTCGTCAAATTCGACAGCTTAACCTCATTGCACTTCTCGGATTGCGCGAACGCTTCATTGACGCGCAATAAGCTTTCGGGCGTTATAGGCACCCTTGCCCCGATAATTTCCTCCGGAGACCATCCGTATAATCTTTCGAACTTGTCGTTAACCTCAAGGGTGATCCCTTTCACATCGGTAATATACACGCTGTCGGTAGTTCTTTTGAGGAACGTCTTCAACACTTGCATTAACGTTGTCAAAATATATATTGTTGTGGGTCGGTTGCGAGGCAAGAATCCAAATAAGAAAACAGCCGAGTACGATAAGCACCCGGCCGTTCGTATGCTTAAGCTTTAAGTTCGACGATCCATAAGTCTATGCCGGCTAAGCTAGACGTGCCGGAGATCGTTTTGCCGGTTAGAAGATCGGTTCCGCCGTCTTCGGTTAATTGAATGTCTACCGCATCCGCGTTGTGATTAAGGACGAACAAGTAGCGCTTGCCGCCTTTGACGCGAAGCGTCGTCTCGACGCCGCTAGGAACGGATTGAAGGTGCGGTCGAATCGAAGATTCCGCGCACAGCTTCGGCAACCAATCCCGCAGGAAAGCGGCTTCCGGACTTGTAGCCAAATACCACGCTTCCCCCGCGCCGAACCTATTAACCGTTAATGCAGGCATACCCTTGTAGAAGTCTTCTCCGTATTCGGCGACGACCTCCGCGCCTTCCGAATGGACGAGATCGCATAACATCGAAGAAACGTAACTGCCCTCCAACCCGATCGCGTTCGGCTTCACGACGATCCGATTGCTTTGCGTCGGCAATAGCGCATCGATCTCCTCCGACCAAATGCCGAGCACCTTACGGAGCTCGCCCGGATAACCGCCGAGCGTAACGATGTCGTTCTCGTCGACGATGCCGCTGAAATACGTCGTTATGAATTTGCCTCCCGCGCTCACGAAAGATTCGACATTCTGCGCGAAGCCAGGTTTAACCATGTACATAACCGGCGCAATTACGATATCGTATCGGCTCAGATCCGCGTCGACTCCGACCACGTCCGCGGAGAAACCGGCTTGATAGAGCGCGTCGTAAAATTTATGCACCTCTTCGACGTATTTGAGAGCGATGGTCGGACCGCTGGAAAGCTCCGTCGCCCACCAATTCTCCCAGTCGAACACAATGGCGATCCTCGATTCCACGCGCGAATCGAGCAGCGTGTCGCCAAGTTTGTGCAGCTCCGCCCCGAGCTCCGCGCACTCGCGGAATACCCGCGTATGTTCGTGTCCCACATGCTCTATGACCGCACCGTGGTACTTCTCGCATGCGCCGATCGATCGGCGAAGTTGGAAGAACATGACCGTATCCGCGCCATGCGCCACCGCCTGATAGCTCCATAAGCGCATGACGCCCGGACGCTTCAAAGAGTTGTACGGCTGCCAGTTTTGCTGGCTCGGCGTCTGTTCCATCAGCATGAACGGCTGACCGTCCTTCAAACCGCGCATGAGATCGTGCATCATCGCCGTGTAGCTGTACGGCGTATCGAGAGACGGATAGTTATCCCAAGAGACGACATCCATATGTTTCGCCCACTTTTGATAGTCCAGTTCCTTGAAGGCGCCCATCAAATTCGTCGTCACCGGAACGTCCGGCGTCCGTTGCTTAAGTGCCGCTTGCTCTAGTTTATAGCATTCGAGCAAGCTATCCGACTGGAATCGGCAATAATCCAGCGAAATGCCTTGGAAGTTCGTCGCCGTGCGTCCGTTCCAACCGCGCCATTCTTCGCTGAGCCCGTTCGGAGGGACGATCTCGTCCCAATCGTAAAACGTATGGCCCCAGAACCCCGTATTCCATGCACGGTTGACGGACTCTAGCGATCCGTAGCGTTGCTTGAGCCATTCCCGGAAAGCTTCCGCGCAGTTGTCGCAGTAGCAATACCCGCTGTATTCGTTAGAGACGTGCCAAATGAGCAGCGCCGGATGGTCCTTATATCGTTCCGCCAGCTTCTCGGCCATGCGGACAGAATACTTGCGGTAGGTCGGGCTATTCGGACACGAATTGTGCCGTCCGCCGAACTTGCGCTTGCGACCGTCGAAGTCGACGCGCAGCACGTCGGGGTAACGCTTCGCCATCCAAGCCGGATGCGCGGCCGTACTCGTCGCGAGGCATACGCCGACGCCGTCCGCGTGCAGCTTATCCATCATTTCATCCAACCACTCGAACGAGTACGTCTCTTCGTCCGGCTGATTAAGCGCCCATGCGAACACGTTCAACGTCGCGACGTCGATGCCGGCCAGCTTGAACATGCGCAAATCTTCGTCCCAGACGGGCTTCTCCCATTGATCGGGATTGTAGTCGCCGCCGTACCAAATTTTGGGCTTCGCCTTATTAATCATCTCGCACCTCGTCAGGAATAGGATAATCTGTCATCACAGCTTCGATTATAAACCTTATCCGAATAGCATCCTATATAATATAATGGACAGAAGATATAACAATCTGGAGGTCACCTTCATGCTTCGTCGCTTCGTTGCGCCTACAGCAGGCGAGCTGCTTCCGCTGCAAATCGAGACGATCGGACTCAATCCCGATCAAGAACACGTAAGCCGTCCGGACGGCTATCCTTGCTATCATTGGCTGCACACCCTTGAAGGAGAAGGAGAATTGCGCGCGCTCGGCATGACTTGGAAGTTGCCTGCGCGAACGGGATTCCTGCTCCACCCCGACGTGCCCCATGAATATTACGTAAGTAACGGTCCCTGGCATACGGCGTATATTACGTTTACCGGGAGCATGGCGGCAACGTGCGCCAATACGCTGTTCGGAGCCGCTTCGGACAAGTTCCAGTGGGAACAAGGAGCCGCCGGGCCGACCGAGCAGCTCATGCGCATGCTGAACTTGGCGGAGTCCGGCGACGACCCGTCGGGCTGGAACAACTCCGCGGAGCTATACCGGTTCATGACTTTGCTCAAGACGAACGGCACGAACGATCAACAACCTTCCCTATCCAAGCGTTTGGAGCGCGTGCAACAGTTGCTCCATTGGCTGGACAAAGAATACGCCAACCCCGATTTGGGATTGGCGGAAATGGCGGAGCGATTATCTATCGGCACGAGGCAACTAAACGAGCGCTTCAAGGAATCTTTCGGACAGTCGGCTTACGCCTACCTCATTCAGCTACGGCTTCGCAAAGCAAAGGAATGGCTGCCCTCTCGTCCCGACATGACCGTCCGCCAAATCGGCGAAGCCGTCGGCTTCCGCGACGCAAGCCATTTCATCGCTACGTTCCGGCAAAAAGAAGGCATGACGCCCGAAAAGTACCGCAGGCTTCACGGCCACTCTTAAAGCGAACTCGGCGTTGACCGTTCTGCCGACGAAGAGACTCGGGCATGCGTCGTAATCGCGTACAACGAGACGTATACGATTAAGATCAGCGTACCGAACAAAATCGAGAATGCGATGGAATTAAAGTGAATCGCGTCGATAATTTGCTCGACAATTCGTCCCGGATGCAAGACGTCCCAGCTATTCAGCCTGACGATCCGACCGAGGTAGACGCCGAACCCGCTAAGCATCGAGCTGCCGAACACGAACGCCCAGCCCATAGCGGAATCCCAATAGTGGCGCACGATCGCATGGATTTGATTCATGGACAAATAACCGAGCAGCATGCCGCACCAGGTAAATATAAAATAGAGCACCAAGTCGAACCACAGCAACAAGCCATCGACGTCGTAACCCAAGTAATCGCTAGTGAATATCAGGTGAATGAGATCGGTCATTAAATAGGGTGCGTTAGGAAACAGCAGCAGCCAACCTATACCGAGCGCGATCAATCCGATAGCGAGCGACGCCCCTTTGGCGACGCGAGCCCATATGAGCGCGACCATCGAACAGAGAAGCGGCAACCATGCCAAATACAAGTTCCACAGCAGGAAACTAAAGTCCAGGAACGCACCGTGCGATTCCCGGAACTTAATCAATAAAGCGCATAAGATCGATGTCGCGGCGAGGATGTAGAACAACGGGTCTACGATCTTACGACTTACGGTCGAGTTACCTCCGCCACGCATGCCGATCAGCCCCTTGAATCAATATGAACCGCGAATATGGCCGTGCACTTCGTTCTCGTAAAACGTCCGCAGCCGCGCAAGCTCTTCTTCCGTGAACGACGGAACGCGTTGCGCCGCTAGATTATGCTCGACTTGCCTAACGTTCTTGAACCCGGGGATGACGCACGTGATCGCGGGATGATCGAGAATCCAGCGCAAAGACGCTTCAGTCATGCTTCCGCGTCCTTCCGCGATCCAAGCCAACTCCCGCGACAGCGCCACGCCCGTGGCGAAAGGCAAGCCCGCGAACGTCTCGCCGACATTGAACGATTCGCCGTTCTGGTTGAAGTTGCGGTGGTCTGCCGCTTCGAAAGTCGCATCTTCCGCAAACTTTCCGGTTAACAGTCCGCTGGCGAGCGGCAATCGTGCTAGCAACGCTACGCCCCGCTCCTGAGCTTGCGGCAGCAATTCCGCGATCGGCTTCTGGCGGAATAGATTGAATATAATTTGCAGCGCCTGCACGCCGGGTTGCTTCAGACAGAACAAACCTTCTTCCACGGACTCTACGCTCACGCCATATGCGCGGATTTTCCCTTCCGCTTGCAGCTTGTCCAGCACTTCGAACACGGCGCCGTCTTGAAGGATGGCGAGCGGCGGACAATGGATCTGGTACAGATCTATCGTCTCCCGCTCCAACCGCGACAAGCTGGCTTCGCAATATTGACGCACTTGCCGCTCGGAATACGTGCTCGGATCGTGAATGTCTCCCGCCCGGCAAAACTTCGTCGCGATATGAACGCGATCTTCTTTGCCTTTGGTAGCGACCGCTAGCAACCGCTCGCTCCGCCCGTCTCCGTACACGTCGGCCGTATCGAAGAAATTAACCCCTTCGTCCATAGCCTTGTCCAGCGCTTTGAGCGATTCCTTCTCGTCCGTCTGCCCCCAGGAACCGCCGATGGCCCAGGTTCCGAAGCTGATTTCACTAACATTCAAGCCCGTCTTGCCTAAAGGACGATAATTCATGTATCCCCAACTCTCCTTATATGAGCGCCAAGCAAGACGCTAGTAAGATTATTCCATTATAGCAAAATCCCCGCGCAAAAGCCCGAAGAGGCACTTGCGCGGGGATCCGTCAAACCAGCAAGTCACGAAGATAATTGCTCAAGCTTGCGTACGTATTTGCACACCGTCTGCACGTACGTCGCGTGAGACCAGGTGAGCGGCGCGACGGATAACGGCGAACCGTTTTCCGGCTGCACTTGTTCCGGCAAATTGCCGCCCGGCAGTGCGAAAGTTCCTACTTTCTCTAGCGTCCGTCTTGGCTCGACCAAGTCATCGACCGTACGCGCGGTCTCGATCTGGAAGTTCGCGACCCATAACGTGCAAATGATCCAAGGGTTGCCGGGCACGGTGTCGATGTCGTCCGATTGCCGGAAGTAGTAGTCGTTCGTATAGCGGGCGATGCCTCCGACATCCGTCTTCACGCGCAGCTTGTCGGCGATGGCGTGCATCGTTCGAGCGACGCGATCGTCCTCCGCCGGCAGCACGCCGAATTCGAACAGACCGAACATGCTGCTCTCGACCGTCATGTCCTTCACCCATTGACCGTCCTGCCACGTTAAGCCGCGGGCGAATCTTCCCGAAGCTTCATCCCACAAATGGGTGACGATTCCTTGCTTGATCTGCTCCGCGACGTTGCGATATTGATCGCTGCGATCGTAATCCCCGAACAGATCCGCGAAATAAGCGGCGGCCATCAGTCCGCCGTACACCGATGCCGACGTATACGTCCAGATGCCGTAACGTTCTTCCCATAAATCGTAGCTAGGACGCGGCAAGCCGAGGCTCCGCTCCATGTATTCGCATAGGAACGAGGCCGCTTTGCGTACGAGCGTATTGTACAACGCTTGCGGCAGCTCGATCTCTCCGTGCCGAGCGTAGTCTTTCCATAACGCGTATAGTACGAGCGCCGTCTCATCTTCTTGAATCGGAAGCCTCGGAACGCCTTGCAAGACGTAAGGATGCCAGCTTGACCCGACCGTTCCGTCCGGATTGTACTTATGGTGCAAGTATCCTTCCAGCGATAGATTGCGTGCGCAAAAGTGGAAGAACGGAGCAATCGTCCCATGGTATCCCGCCAGCGACATCGCATCGGCGATCAGCGCGCCGTCCCTAGGCCACATATAACTGTAATGATCGCGGTTGTATTGTAAAATCTCCGTATCGTTAGCCGCCAAGATCGCGCCTCGCTCGTCGATTTGGGTACGTACGATCAGCAAGCTGTGCTTGAACTGGCGGATGACGCCGGCCGGCAAATCGCCGTAACGTCCGCTTACCCGGGATAGCCAATGGTTCCAGTAGATGACGATCCGACTTAATAGCTTCTCCGGATGGCTCTCCTGTACGTACTGATCTAGCCGTTTCACTTCTTCCATGTTCGCGCCTACGGACATCCAATAATAGATCGTCCGCTCGTTGCCCGAAGGAACCGTCGTGCGGAAGCTGATCGTGCTATCGACCGAGCCTTGAGAGATCGAATTGCCCATCAGCTCTCCGTCTTCGGCGTCCCTCCATGTGCCTTCCGCGGAATGGAACCGCTTGATGCCGGTGGAATACTGATAGATTCCTCCCTGCTCCGAGCGGCCGTTGAACATGAAGTAGGAGGAACGTTTGTAATGGAACAGCGTCCGGTTTTCCGGATAAAAAGCCGCCGTGTCCCCGACTTCGTTGCCGTCGATCATCAGATCGTGGTGGAAGAAGATGCGGACATCCTTCGGCGTATCGCCCAGATTCCGTATGACGACGCGTTTCAAGTAAATGCATTCCCGCTGGTGGATGCCGTCGTTGAGCTGCAACTCGACGCCTAGACGCTCATGCCTCGCGGTAACGTTCGTGACGAGCGAATCCTCGACGTAGCCTAACTCTATCACCCATTCCGGGTCATTCAGCCAAGCGAAAGCACCGTTCACCCAGACACCGAACCGGCACTCATGCCCGTTGACGTGATTTTGCTGCCCTACGTAAGGAAAATAGACATCTCGAATGTAGCAGTTGCTGTCTAGATTGACGAGCAGCTTACCGTTGCCGATGACCAGATGACGCGCCATACCGGTTCCTCTCCTCTCTATCTAAAGGGCGAGCTCTCTATACAGCTTTTCATACAGGCGCGCCGAAGTTGCCCATCCATAATCCTTCTCCGCACCGTTCGCGACAATCTTGGACCAATGATCGGCGTTGCGGTAGAAGCTTAACGCGCGCTTCACGGTGAACAGCAAGTCGTGCGCGCTCGCCGGGCCGAAGGAGAAGCCGTTGCCCGTTCCGGCGTATTCGTTGTACGCCTCGACAGTATCTTTAAGACCCCCGGTTTCCCTAACGATCGGGACGGAACGATAGCGAAGCGCGATTAACTGGCTAAGACCGCAGGGCTCGAAGCGAGACGGCATTAAGTACATGTCGGACGCCGCGTAAATTTTGCGCGCGAGCGCCTCGTTAAAGCCGTACCAGACGACGATTCTGCCCGGATATTGCTGCTGCGCGTTATAGAGCATCGCTTCGATGCCGGGCTCGCCCGTGCCGAGAATAACCAACTGGACTTTCTCTTTCATGATCTCGTGAATGACTTCCCCGATCAGATCGAAGCCCTTCTGACGCGTCAGCCGCGAGACAATGCCGATAAGCGGCGTCTTCTCGTCGATGATCAAGCTAAGCTCGCGTTGCAGCGCGGTTTTGTTCTTCCGTTTGTCCGCCATCGAATCGGAGTACGGTACGTAGACGTGAGGATCGTTCGCCGGATCGTACACCTCGGTATCGATTCCGTTCAAGATTCCCCACAGATCGTCTGAGCGTTGGCGGATAACGCCGTCGAGCTTCTCGCCGTATTCCTCGCCTTGAATCTCGTGAGCGTATGTATAACTCACCGTGGACAACTTGTCCGCGAACCGCAATCCGGCTTTCATGCAGCTCGCTCCGCCGTAAAACTCCAGCCCGTCGCGAGTAAACGCGTCGTCTCCGGTGGCGAGCAAATCTTGCAGCAGCTCTCTCGAGAAAACGCCTTGGTATTGCAGGTTATGGATCGTGAACAACGTACGAATGTCGCGGAAGCCCGGTTCGTTCGAATATCTCGTCTTCAGTAAGAATGGAATAAGACCCGTCTGCCAATCGTGGCAGTGAATAATATCCGGCAGCGTATCCAAATGCTTAAGCGCCTCGAGCACCGCGAAGTTGAAGAAAGCGAACCGCTCCGCTTCGTCGCCGTACCCGTACAAGTAACCGCGCTTGAAATAAAACTCGTTGTCGACGAGCAGGAACCGCACGCCGTCCGCGACGACTTCCTGCAAGCCGCAATATTGCCTGCGCCAGCCAAGCTGTACGTCCATGATGGCGAGCGTAACGGTCCGATCCGCGATTTCCTTAGGAATTTCTCCGTACTTAGGCAAAATGACCGTCACGTCGATGCCGATGTCGGCAAGCGCTTTGGGAAGAGCGCCGACGACGTCGGCCAGCCCTCCCGTCTTGACAAGCGGCATCGCTTCCGACGCCGCGAACAACACTCTCATGTAGACACCCTCTTGTTCGTAGAAGTTAGCCGATCAGATCACCTTGCGCTTGACGGCGAGGAACGGTAAATCTTTCGCGCCCCTGAGCTGTTGCTCCGCGCGGATTTCCACCTCTTTGTCCAGAATGCAATTGTCCAGCGCGCCGTTCTCTCCGATGATGCCGTTCTGCATAACGATGCTGTTGCGGACGATCGCGCCTTTGCCGACTTTGACGCCGCGGAACAAAATGCTGTTCGTTACCGTCCCCTCGATATCGCAGCCGTTCGCGACGAGCGAGTTGCTCACGTCCGCGCCGCTCCGGTAATGGGTCGGCGGTTCGTCCTTGACCTTCGTGTAGACGGCGCCGGGACGGAAGAACAGCTCGCGCCATACGTCCGGTTGTAACAGCTCCATGCTATGACGGTAATACGCGGCGATGTTGTTGACGACGCCGAGCACGCCTTCGTGCATATACGCGCTGACGTGCAACTGGTTTAGGCGGGACAGGATCGCATGGCGGACGAAGTGGTCGCGGCCTTGCGCAAGCGACGTCTCCACGAGATCTAGCAATAACTCTCGGCTTAGGACGTACATCTCCATCGACACGACGTCGCTGGACAGCCTGCCGAAATGGTCTTGCATCTCGACGATCCGGCCGAATTCGTTCACTCTCGCCTTGCGGGCAAGACCCGGAACGCCTTCCGGCTCCCGCTTGCAGACGACCGTAATGTCAGCGCCCGATTCGCGATGCTGATCCAGCACTTTGGCGAAATCGACGTTGCACACCATATGGCTCCGCGTAATGACGACGTACTCGGATGGGCTGCGGGCGAAGTAATCGCGATTCCGGTAAAAGTGATACAAGTCCCCTTTGCCGTAGTCCGTCTGGTCCTCTAACGAAGGCGGCAGCACGAACAGTCCGCTTTGCTTGCGGTGCAAATCCCAATTGCTTCCCGAACCGAGATGATCCATGAGCGAACGGTATTTCGTATGCGCGAACACCGCGACCTTCGGAATGCCGGAGTTCACCATGGAGGAGAGCACGAAATCGATCAGGCGGTATCGCCCACCGAACGGCACCGTCGCTAAACAACGGTTCGCCGTCAAGGAAGCCATCTCGTCGGCTTCGTGAATCAAATTAATGACGCCCATCATCGGAAGCTTCATACCGGCTCTACCTCCTGCAATTCGACTTCGGCCTTAATCGTCTTTCCGCTACCTACGACGGCGATTTCTTCCGCGCTCGCGGAGCCGACCTGACAGCCGTCCTCCACGATCGCCCCTTCTCCGACGATCGCGCGAATGATCGTCGCGTTTTTGCCGATTACGGCTCCCGGCATGAGGACCGAATCTTCCACCACCGTACCTTCACCGACATGCACCCCAGGGAATAGCACCGAACGGGTCACTTCCCCCTCGACGAAACAACCTTCGTTAATAAGCGCTCCGTGCACTTTGGCGCTAGGGGCGATATATTGCGCCGGCTGATTCGGGCTCGCAGTTAAAATCCGCCAGGAGCGGTCGTTCAATTGCAACTGCGGCTTATCCTCGAGCAAATCCATATTCGACTCCCACAAGCTATCTATCGTTCCGACGTCTTTCCAGTAGTCGTCGAACCGGTACGAGTACATGCGGGCGCCTTCCGCCAGCAACGTAGGGATAATATCTTTCCCGAAATCGTTCGAGGAAGAGCGCGCTGCCTCGTCGCGGATGAGCGCTTCCTTAAGCACTTGCCACGAGAACATATAGACGCCCATAGAAGCCAAGTTGCTGTTTGGTTTCTTCGGTTTCTCGGCGAATTCGACGATGCGTCCGTCATCGTCGACGCTCAGAATGCCGAATCGACTCGCCTCCGCCCACGGCACGCTTATGACCGCGATCGTCGCGTCCGCGCGGCTCTTCTTATGAGCATCGAGCAGCAAATCGTAATTCATTTTATAAATGTGATCGCCCGAAATGATCAGCACGTACTCCGGAGCATGCCGCTCGATGAATCCGATGTTCTGATAGATAGCGTTGGCCGTCCCCTTGTACCAGGTACCGCCTTTCTGACGCACGTACGGAGGAAGCACATGCATGCCGCCTTCCCTGCGGTCGAGCCCCCATGGCGTGCCGATTCCGAGATGCTGGGTAAGCACGAGCGGTTGATATTGCGTCAGTACGCCGACCGTCTCTATTCCAGAATGGGCGCAGTTGCTTAGCGTGAAGTCGATAATGCGATATTTGCCGCCGAACGGCACGGCCGGTTTGGCCAAATCTTTGGTCAAGACGCCTAGACGTCTCCCTTCGCCGCCCGCCAGCAGCATTGCGATACATTCGTTTTTGCGCATGAACCTCACTCCTCCCCCAAATTAAATGCACACTGCAGGCATTACAGGCTCAAGTTACTCAAGCTGTCTGTGTCTGACTTCCACATTTGCAAGGAAAGCGATGGGACGGGAACGACGATGCTGTAAGGTTTGCCGTGCATCGGAATCGACTCGGCCGATGAACGCGCAGGCAGGAACATTCCGTTGCCGCCATACCGTTCGTCGTCGCTGTTGAAGGTCAGACGATATTCGCCGGGTACCGTAACGCCGATTCTGTAGATGTCATGCGATTGTCTGGAAAAGTTGCATACCGACACGGTCGGCGAAGCGGAGCGCTTGCCGGTCCTTTGGAAGATCAGCATGCATTGCTCGGCGTTGTTCACGTCGATCCATTCGAAGCCGGCTTGCTCATGATCTTGTTCCCACAGCGACCTGTCGCGCGAATACGCGGCGTTCAAATCTTTGACGTACTCGTTCATGCGGGCATGCAACGGGTATTGCAGCACTTGCCAATCGAGGCCGTCGTAGTCTTTCCATTCGTCGAATTGGCCGAATTCGCCGCCCATGAAGAGCAGTTTTTTGCCCGGATGAGTGATCCAGTAACCGTAAAAAAGACGCAAGTTCGCGAACTTTTCTTCGTAGGAGCCCGGCATCTTGTTCAGCAGCGAACGTTTGCCGTGTACGACTTCATCATGGGAAAGAGGCAATACGTAGTTTTCCGAAAAAGCGTATAGCAGCGAGAATGTGATCAAAGAGTGGTGAGAAGGTCTGCGGGACGGATCGGTCTCCATGTAGCGGAGCATGTCGTTCATCCAGCCCATGTTCCATTTGTAATTGAATCCGAGGCCTCCGAGGTAAGTAGGCGCAGTGACTTGAGGGTAGGAGGATGAATCTTCCGCCATCATGAGCGTGTTGGGGTAATGTTGAAAGACGGTTTCGTTCAGCTTGCGCAAAAAGGATAACGCTTCGATATGCTCGGATCCGCCGTAGCGGTTGAACGTTTTGCTATCGTCGGCCTTGTCGAAGTGCAAGTCGATCATGCTTGCGACGGCATCTACGCGGAGTCCGTCGATATGATACTTATCGAGCCAGAATAAAGCGTTCGAGAGAAGGAAGCTGCATACTTCGGGCTTGCCGAAGTCGAACGCGAGCGTTCCCCAGAGCAGCTTCTCCGCGCGCCTGCTGTCCGAGTCTTCGTAGAGCGGCGTGCCGTCGAAAAGCCGTAACCCGTGATCGTCTTTGCAAAAGTGACCCGGCACCCAGTCGAGCAATACGCCGATTCCCGCTTGGTGACATCGATCGACGAGCATTTGAAGACCTTCCGGCGGACCGTATCGGCTCGTCGCCGAGTAATAACCGGTCGCTTGATAGCCCCAAGATCGATCTAGCGGATGCTCGGTTAACGGCAACAGCTCGATATGGGTGTATCCCATCGCGGCGACGTATGCGACAAGCTCGAAGGATAACTGTTCATAAGTGCGGAATTGCTCGGGGGCATCCATTCGCCAGGAAGCGAGATGCACCTCGTAAATGAGCATTGGACGATCATAAGGGGGAGCTTGCTCCCGGTGTTCCATCCATTGGCGGTCTTGCCATTCGTACCGGTCGAGCGATGTAACGATGGATGCCGTATGCGGCCGAAGCTCGCTGTAGACGGCATGCGGATCGGACTTCAAGGTCAAATGTCCGTCGGCGTTAACGATCGCGTACTTATACCGTTCCCCTTCGTCTAATCCGGGAACGAAGCAGCACCATACGCCCGTCGAACCTACCGGATCCAACCGGAACCCTAAACTGCCGTGGCCCCAACCATTGAAATTGCCGACTACGGAAACTTCCCGGGCTTGCGGAGCCCACACGACGAACCGTACGCCGTGGCGTCCGTCGAAGGTCATCAGGTGCGCTCCGAACGTCTGATAAGCCCGCAATAACTGACCGGTGTTGAATAAGTACAGGTCCTCGGTGGAGAGTAAAGCCGGCGGGGCCTGCATGCGAAGTCACCTCCCGACAAATAAACCTTTGGAACGAGTACGGATAGGATGAATTGTTAACTAATTGTCAGCTAATTGTTAACTTTGCTTATAATTCACACGAAACTTACATTCATTATAGCGAATATTATGAAAACTTTCACCTCATTTTCAAAAAAGTCGCAACAAAGTTCGTGACGTGAACGCCACGAACACGGTCAACCCGATAGGTATCTTTGCGCTTTTAATAGATTAGCAAAAGTGGCTACTCATAAAAACGAGATTATTGTCGAGCGTAAAAATTTTTTTCTGAAACTACTATTTAGACAAAAGAAGCCATCCTGTGGGATGGCAGTAAACGGCTGAATTCAGTTGTGTATAGCGAAAACCGCGACTTGCTTGCGGAGCGCCTCGGAGCACGACTTAAGCGATTCGGAAGTCGCCGATAGCTCTTCCATGACCGCCGTCTGCTGCTGCCCCGCCGCGAACACGGCTTGAGCGCCCTTACGTATCGTCGTCGTCGCCGTCGCCATTGCTTGCGCTTCGCGCATCGCAAGCTCGACCTGTTCGCCCTGCTCGATCAGCTTGCGGGAAATCGCGTCGACTCGTCCGTTCACCTTGGCTACCTCGGTCGTCACGACGCGAAGCGCGGTCGCAGAGCTTTCTCCGTGCTCCGCCTCGCGTTCGGAACGCTGCCGTTGCTCCGACATCTGCCGGGTTGCATTGTCGGCTTGCCGCTGTATGCGCTCGATCAGCTTGCGGATATCTTTAACCGCCGTCGCGCTTTGCTCGGCGAGCACCCTTACGGCCTGGGCGACGACGCCGAACCCCTTTCCTTCCTCTCCGGCGCGCGCCGCTTCGATCGACGCGTTAAGAGCGAGCAAGTTCGTCTGCTCCGCGAAGTCGGCGACGACGCCCGAGATCGAGCCGATCTTCGCGGCATCTTCGTTGAGCTCCGCAACGATGGCAAAGGAATCTCGATTGAGCTCCGCCAGTTGATGCATTCCGCCGATCAACGAACGAATAACCGTCTCCCCGCTCTCTACCGACCGGGTCATCATTTGGGTGATCGACCTCGTTTGCTCTGCTTCTACGGCCATTTCTTTGGCGACTTCGGTCATAAAGCTAACCGAACTGAACAATTGCTCGGCCGCGGAAGACTGGCGCTCCGTCCTTTCGGAGATGACGTTCGCCTCTTCCGTCATATGGACGATATGGTTCGTCGCCTGATCGATCGCGCCTTGCAACTCGCCAGCGAACAAATCCGTCTTCCGCGAATGCTCCGCTACCCCCGCGATCATGCCGCGGAGCTGGCCGATCATGTCCGCGAAAGCCCGATTCAAAGTCTGAATTTCGTCTTCCGATCGCGTCGCTTCCACCGTCACTTGCAAGTTCCCGTTTGCGGCCGCACGCGCGGCATCCGTTAAGCGAAGCAGCGGTTTAACGAACCAGCGCGCGGCTATGTAACCGAGAAAACCCGTCCAAAATATGCCCAACACAAGCGTAAGCGCGATAAACGCGCCATCCGGCAAAAACGCCAACCGATCCTTTAACACGAGCAAAAAGAACGCGCTAGTCGCGTACGTTACGGTCGACACGCACGTGATGCCTATTACCATTTTTTGAACGATGCCTAGTTTGTTTGCCATGTTGATTGCTCCTCTAATCGTACTCCCTTTATGCTAGTGCACTACGTCGGGCGATAGCTGTGATAAATCTCATAGCTTTGGTTGAAAAACGAAAAAAACCGTCCCATCAGCTTTTGGGGCTGCAGGACGGTTTGTTCGTTAGGTTAGATATTCCTTATTTCCAAGCCACGCTGCTCCAACGAAGCTCGTTGCGGAGTTGGTTCGGATTCGTGTTCTTGTCGATGACGACGCATTCGATGCCCGCGATTTCCGCGAAGTCGAGCATTTGCTCGGTCGTAACCGCGAACGAGTAGACCGTGTGGTGCGCGCCGCCGGCGAGGATCCATGCTTCCGCGGATTGCTGAAGCGAAGGCAGCGGCTTCCAGAGCACGCGAGCGACAGGAAGCTTCGGCATCGGTTTGTTCACCGCCACGCCTTCCACTTCGTTAACGATCATGCGGAAGCGGTTGCCCATATCGATAACGGACACGTTAATCGCCGAACCGCCTTTGCCGTCGAATACAATACGCGCCGGATCGGCTTTGCCGCCGATGCCGAGCGGGTGGACCTCGATGCGCGGCTTGCTCGCGGCAAGCGTCGGACACACTTCCAACATATGCGCGCCGAGCACGAGCTCGTTGCCCGGTTCGAAATGGTACGTGTAATCTTCCATGAACGACGTATCTACGCCGCCGGCGATGATCTTTACGAGACGCGTGAGCGCCGCCGTCTTCCAGTCGCCTTCTCCCGCGAAGCCGTAGCCTTGCGCCATAAGACGCTGAACCGCTAGACCCGGCAATTGCTCCAGTCCGTGCAAATCCTCGAACGTCGTCGTGAACGCCGTGAATCCGCCTTCGTCGAGGAAAGATTTGAGCGCGATTTCGATGCGCGCCTGATAAGCGATCGCATCGCGAACCGGCCCGGCCGTGCGGCCCGCTTCCACGATATCGTATTGCTCCGCGTATTCGGCGAGCAGCGCTTCTACGTCCGCTTGCGAAACAGCGTTAACGCGCGCGACTAGATCGCCTACGCCGTAACCGTTGACCGCCCAGCCGAACTTGATTTGCGCTTCGACTTTATCGCCTTCCGTTACGGCAACTTGACGCATGTTGTCGCCGAAACGGGCAATTTTCAATTGGTTGCTTTCCGCGGATGCGACAGCCGTACGCTGCCAGCCGCCCACGCGTCCGCGAACTTGCGGATCTTGCCAGTGGCCGACGACGACTTTGCGGGAGATGCCCATGCGCGCTCCGATGAAGCCGTACTCGCGGTCGCCGTGCGCCGCTTGGTTCGTGTTCATGAAGTCCATGTCGATCGAGTCCCACGGAATGTCGCGGTTATATTGCGTATGGAGGTGAAGCAGCGGCTTGCGAAGCTGCGACAGTCCGGCGATCCACATTTTGGCAGGCGAGAACGTATGCATCCACGTGATGATGCCCGCGCAGCTTTCGTCGGAGTTCGCTTCGATACAAATTTGGCGAATTTCTTCCGGCGTCTTAACGACCGGCTTGAATAGGATCGGGAAAGGAATTTTCGCGTCGGCGGCAAGGTTTTCCGCGATTTCCGCGGAGTGCGCGGCGACTTCCTCGAGCGTCTCCGGTCCGTACAAGTGTTGGCTGCCCGTTACGAACCAGAATACGTAAGGCTTTAATTTCAACATGTGATGTTCCTCCTATGAATGAGTGGAATGAGTTAACTTGTACGTACATGATTACATTGTTATTTTACAAGCAAATTCGGGTTATTTCAATAAAAATGATTTTATGAATTTCATGTTGTACATACGAGTTACATTGTAGGGAGGCGACCCCCTTTATAACGATATCCCCTTCGCTCAGGGGAGGATTCGTACTTGTATAACGCGGTGGGACCGAGTTACTGAAGACTAAGCGGCAAGTTTGCTCGCAATAGCGCGGTGGGATCGAGTTACTAAGAACAAAGTGACAAGTTTGCTCGTAATAGCGCGGTGGGATCGAGTTACTTAAGACTAAGCGGCAAGTTTGCTGAGGATAGCGCGGTAGGATCGAGTTACGCAGAAGGAGGGGCATCATTAAACCACGAAAAAGCTACCTCGGAAAAGGTCTCCCCTCCGAAAGCAGCTATTCTCGCGCATCAACTTAGAACGTCGGCAAATTGTCGAGATTGTTGTCTTCGCGGCCATCCGGGTCCGAGCGCAGGTGCTCGTCGCCGTCGCGGCCTTTGAACACGTTGACGTTCTCGAGCTGGTTCGACTTGGCCATCTGCTGCGCTTCTTTGTACCCGACGACTTGGCCGGATGACAGCTGCAGCTCCACGATATCTCCGTCGCCGTTTTTGCGGACGGCCGTGATCTGTTGTCGTTGATTGTTGCTCTCCATAAAATCCACCTCCGTGGCGTAGTTTTCGCACAATGATGGATTCCGATACATGGAGCGCGACCGTTCCTGAGCGAAGGGGATATCGTTCAAAAGGACATCCTCCCCTCTCCTGAGCGAAGGGGATATCGTTCAAAAGGCGTTACGCCCGAACGAACCGCCAAATGTGGCTTTGATAATCGCCTTGCAGCCTAGGAACCGGAAGTCCGGCGTACATCAATTGATCGCCGACGTATACGGCATCGGATCCGACCAGCTTATACTTCGCCGCGGGATCCAGCCCTTTGAACTGCACCCAATCGAACGGCGCGTTCGGCTCAGCAAGCACTTGAACGTAGACGGCGAATGCTTCCGAACCGTCTTCGGCAACCATCATCCAAGCCGTGTCGTTTCCTTCGAACGGGCTCCGCAGACGATAAAACGTGCCGAATTGCACCAGATGACGAATTTCCTTATACAAAGCGACTTGCCGTTTCACTTCATCTTTCTCTTCGTCCGACATCTTCGTCAAGTCCAGCTCATAGCCGAAGTTACCCGACATGGCTACCGACCCGCGCGTCTCTAGCGAAGTAAACCGATGAACTTGATGGTTCGGAACGGCGGTTACGTGCGCGCCCATCGTGCTAATCGGATACACAAGGCTCGTTCCGTATTGTATGCGAAGACGAGAGATCGCATCGGAGTTGTCGCTTGTCCAGGTTTGCGGCATGTAGTGGAGCATCCCCGGATCGAAACGGCCTCCGCCGCCCGAGCAGCTCTCGAACAGGACGTGCGGGAACGACGAAGTAATCGTCTCCAGTACGCGATACAAGCCAAGCATGTAACGATGCGCCGTCTCGCGTTGACGCTCCGGAGGAAGCAAGGCGGAGCCGATCTCCGACATGTTCCGGTTCATATCCCATTTGACGTACGTTATCGGAGCGCTACGCAAAATACCGCTAACCGATTCGATAATGTAATCGCACACATCTGTACGAGACAAGTCGAGAATAAGCTGGCTGCGCGCTTCCGTTCTGCGCCGCCCATCGACGTGCAAGCACCAATCCGGATGCGCGCGATATAATTCGCTGTCCGGGGATACCATCTCCGGCTCGAACCAAAGACCGAACTGCATATCCAGCCGGTTAACGCGGTTCACCAGATCCGGCAGGCCGTCCGGAAGCTTGTTGAAGTCTACTTTCCAATCCCCGAGCGAACAATTGTCGCTATCGCGTCGTCCGAACCAACCATCATCGAGCACGAACAACTCTATGCCTAGTTCGCTGCCCGTCTTGGCGATTTGCTCGATTTTGTCGGCGTTGAACTGGAAATAGGTCGCTTCCCAGTTGTTCACGAGCACCGGACGCGTCTGGTCGCGGAATTCGCCCCTGCACAACCGAGTACGATAGAGACGATGATAGATACGCGACATTTCGCCTATCCCTTCGCCGGAGTAAACCATGACTAGCTCGGGCGTCTGGAACGACTCGCCCGCTTCTAATAACCAGTTGAAATCGAACGGATTAATGCCCATCGATACGCGAGTCGTCTTGAATTGGTCGACCTCGGCTTGAGCGACGAAGCTGCCGCTGTACACAAGGCTAAAGCCGTACGCGTCGCCATGGTCTTCCCCGGCACCCGGCGACAATAAGGCGATATACGGATTTTGCTGATGGCTGCTCGAGCCGCGACGGCTCTCGACCGATGCCATGCCCGGAGTCAACCGGCGTCTATAGACGTCCCGCTCGCGCGCCCATGCGCCGGACAATTGCAACAGCTCGAAGCGGTCGCGCCTAAAGTCGACGCTGGCGCTAAGCGCGCGAAGCAACCGGATCTGCTCGTCGCTGGCGTTAACGAACTTGACCGAGCGGGCGATCGCATCGTGCCCCTCGAACACGGTATAAGAAAGCACGGCTTGCAGACCGGCTTTCTCGTCGCGAAGCGTAAGCTCTAGCGTCTCTGCTTCGGCTTCATTTTCCACGTATGTAGAAGGTAGACCCTCCAAAGCCGGTTTGCCAGCGACGATGCGATGACTCGCGTATACGAGCTCCGTAATCGTCGAGCCGTCGGCCAACTGCGCTTGATACGCCGGATGACGGAAATCGCCGGCACCATAGGCTGGATACTCTTGCGGCAGCGTATCAAACGAGATAGAGCGATCGTCCGGATACGGATTCGGGCTGAACGAAGATCGCTCTTGGTAATCAAGCAAACCGGGCCACGGCGCGTCGGCGACTTTGCGTCCCCAGTAGGCGTGAACGGGTACGCCGTCTTGTATAAGTTGAATAATATAGCTTGTCTTAGGCGTCTGAAGATGGAATACGCGTTGCTCGGAATCGTACAATATCGGCATAACAAAGCCCCCTAAACCTAGATGAGAATTAACTAACCCTCATTATAGGCGCAGGAGGCCATTATTCCTATATCGTATTTTGCGCATGCATATAAGAAAATGAAACTAAACCCACTATACCACGTTACGGTATCTAGACTCGACCATTCCGCGGCTGAAAGCGTTCGCGAGGCTTTCCAAATACGAATAATCGGCCGAACCGATCGACTCTCGTTCTCCCGATGCGAAAACGAGCACAAGCCGATGAACCGGCTTATGAAGGAAGTAATAGAGCGCGGAACCGATCAACCCGAGAAACCCGAGTAACGCTACCCAGCCATGGAACTTATAGCCCCAACCGAGCCCGCCTACAATCAGCGCGACCTCGAGGAACAGCAGCGTATACGGAACGACTCTCTTGGTTTTGACCAGTCGAATCGAAGTTAGATGCTTCATCGCGAATCTCGCGCTTCCGGTAATGAATAAGTCTCTTGTTAGCGTAAAGTTGACGTCTTTGTAGATCGGCTGATGGTCCATTCGCATCCCTCCTCTTGTATACGGAAGTAATTTCGACATTTGCATGGAAATCCCTACCTGCAAACGAGCCGTGATGGATAAAATTTCATGAACCTAAACCAAAAAGGACGGAACGAATGGCAAGCGCCTTCGTCCGCCCTTCTTCGTATTGACGCCTACAACTCTTTGATAACGCCCTTCTTCAAAATCAAATTCGCGTACAATGCCCCTTCGCCTGTGGCGACGACGGCATACGCTTGCTTCGCCCGCTCGTAGAACGCGAACCGTTCGACCTGCTCGAACGGCTCTTCGAAGCCCGAGCGACGCGCGATTATGTCGCGGTACGTCTCCCAGATCGGCGTCTCCGCCGTGTCTCCGGGCACGATCTGCATGAGCGCCGCCGGTTTGACCGCGTACGGGTCTAGCGGAAACAGCGCGAGTATCGCGTCCAGCAGCTCGGGCATCGCATGGCCGTCCGCGCGAACTAACCGCTGCGCGTGGCTCGCCCCCGGAAAGTTGCCGTCCGCGAGCACGATTTCGTCGCCGTGCCCCATTTCCATGAGCACTTTGATCAGTTCGGGCGATATGAGCTTAGATATTCCGATAAGCATTCGCTTATGCCCCTTTCTCCAAAGCCGTAAATCTGTCGTATGCAACTTTCCACGCCTCGTCGCCGTTCGGCTCGAACACTTCGATCGGGAACGAATCGGCGACTAGCTTGCGGGCTTCGCGCAAGTTAGCGCAATGACCGGAAGCGATTAGCTGAGCGAGCATATTGCCGATCGCGCTCGCTTCCACGGGACCTGCCCACACCGGACGGCTGATCGCGTTCGCGGTGAGCTGGCACAGCAGTCGGTTCTGGATGCCGCCGCCGACCATATGCAACCCGCCGAACCGGTTGCCAGTCAAGCGTTCCGCTTGTTCCAACGCTTGGCGATACCGAAGCGCCAAACTTTCCACAATGCAGCGCGTCATCTCGCCTTCCGTCCGCGGCACGGGTTGCCCCGTCTCCGCGCAATAAGCCTTTACCCGATCCGCCATGCCGTTAGGCGCGAAGAATCGCGCGTCGTCTGGCTGAACGAGGCTGCGGAACGGTTCTGCCGCCTCGGCGAGCTTAACCAATTCCCCGAAGCCGAGCTCGTTGCCCGCTTCGTCCCATTCGCGCTTGCATTCCTGCAGCAGCCATAGACCCATGATGTTTTTGAGCAATTGGTACGTGCCGCCTACGCCGCCCTCGTTGGAAAACTCCAGCTCCATCGTTTCCGGGGTCAGCAGCGGACGATCCAGCTCGGTGCCGAGCAAAGACCACGTCCCGCATACCAAGTAGGCGAAAGGCTCGTCGCCCGCGGGTACCGCAGCCACCGCCGATTCCGTATCGTGCGTGCCGACCGCGACCGCCTGCATGACGGGAACGTTCAGTTCCTTGCGTACGGCATCGGACAACGGACCGACGATCGTGCCGGGTTGAATCGGATCGAGGAACAGATGCGACGGGATACCGAGACGATCCATCAAAGGCTTATTCCACTGTTGCTTGCCCGGATGGTACAGTTGCGTCGTCGTAGCTATCGTAAATTCGCAAGCCTTGATCCCCGTAAGCATGTAAGCGAGCAGATCCGGCGTCAACAGCAGCGTCTTGGCGATGTCCAGCTTAGGCGAAGCCGCCTTCCGCATCGCGTACAATTGATAGATCGTGTTGAACGGCATGAACTGAAGTCCGCCCTGTTCGAACAATTGCTCGCGGCCGACGAGCGCGCCGACTTCCTCGATCAAGCCGTCCGTATGGGAATCGCGATAATGATAAGGATTGCCGATCAGTTCTCCGTTCGCGTCCAGCAAGCCGAAGTCGACGCCCCACGTATCGATGCCGAACGTCCCGGGCGCATAACCGAGCTGGAACGCCAGGCGGATGCTTTTCTTCATCTCCCTGAGCAATCGCAGAATATCCCAGTGAAGGTGGTCTCCGACCTCGATCGCGTAATTCGGAAAACGGTGGATTTCCGTCACCTCGAGCTTAGTCGCGCCGTCGTCGCCGACGAGCAGTTGCCCGATCAATGCCCGGCCGCTGCTCGCTCCCAAATCGAAAGCGAGCGCGGCCGTACCCGTAGCCATGTTCAACGTCACCTATTCACACCTCGCTTGAGCGCGATTATTTCATTTTTTGCAACAGCTGTATGCGGTACGCTTCGCTCTCCAAGGAGGCGATCTCCTCGAACTCTTCCTTCGTCAGCACTTTCGGCTCGCGGATCGCGGAGGAGATCAAATAAATTTTCGCGCTCTCCTCGACGACTTCCGTCCGGTAGTACGCTTCGCGAAGGTTGCGTCCCGTCGTTACGAGACCATGGTTGCCAAGCAAAATCGAGCTATGCTCGATTTTCTCCACGACCGCGTCCGCGAGCTTGTCGGTCGTCGGCAGCACGTAATCCACGTATACCGTTTTGCCGACGAGCGCGGCTTGGTCCGGGAACATAATCGGCAAATCTTTGGACACTAACGTAAAAGCGATACAGTAAGGCGGGTGCGTGTGCACCATGGCGCCGATGTTCGGATTTTGACGGTAGGCGTACAGATGCATCAGAACCTCGGAAGACGGACGCAGACCGATATCGGTAATGTGGCCGGTCTCGATGTCGACTTCCACCCATTGTTCCGGCTTGATCTCGTCGAGGGCGAAGCCGCTCGGGGACAAGTACATTTTGCCTTCGTGTCGCGCGCTGATGTTGCCGCCGGGACCGACGACAAGTTTGTTCGATACTGTCTTCTGCGCGTATTTGCATAACTCCTGGCGAATAGCTTCACTGTTGCTCATCGTTGAATGGCCTCCTATTTATAGAGCGGTCCGAAGTTGTCGCACGCACGGTAGTCGGCGCTCTCTTGATCCTGTGTACCGAACAATCCCCAAGCGCGCGGACGGAAAACGCGATCGTTAGGCACGTTGTGCATGCACACCGGAATGCGCAGCATCGACGCGAGCGTAATCAGATCGCCGCCGATATGACCGAAGCTGATCGAGCCATGGTTCGCTCCCCAGTTGTCCATGACTTCATACACGCTCTTGAACGAGCCTTCGCCAGTCAAGATCGGCGCGAACCAAGTCGTCGGCCAAGTGGAATCGGTGCGTTTGTCGAGCGTGTCGTGCACGTGCTCCGGCAATTCGACGGAGTAGCCTTCGGCGATTTGGAGAACAGGTCCTACGCCTTTGACCAGGTTCAGTCGGGACATCGTCATCGGCATGCCGCCGCGCGTAAGGAAGTCCGAAGAGTAACCGCCCCCACGGAAGTATTCGACCGACGCCGGGCGCCAGCTAGTAGCATCCAGACACTTTTGCGCCTCTTCTTGCGTAATTTCCCAAAACGGCTTCATTGCCGGTTTGCCGTCTTTCGTTTGCTCGCCCGTGCCGTCCAGCGTCGCCGGACCGGAGTTGATCAAGTGAAGCAAGCCGTTCTCGGCCGCGCCGGTCAGCTTGTGGCCGGTTACGCGCTCTACGGAAGCCGGGCTCCAGTACGTACGCACGTCGGCGAAAATTTGCGCGGTGTTCGTAAGCAGGTTGCCGAACAGCATGACCGCGCCGTTCAGGCTATCGTTCTCCGTCGCGACCATGAACGGCGCGCGAATGCCGTTCCAGTCGAACGAGGAGTTCAAGATTGCTTCCATGAAGTCGCCGTTCGGGAAATGGTCGGTCCATTGACGTTGGCCTTGGAAGCCGGAGACGATCGCGTTATGCCCCATCGCCTCTTCGCCGAAATCAAGCTCCGCCAGACGCGGATTGCCGATCATAAGGTCGCGGGCGATCATCGTCATTTTGACGACCGTCTCCCAGTCTTTATTTTTGCGTTCGCGGGAAGTTTGAATGGATGCCGGGTTGTTGTCCGGACCTTCCTTGCAGTTTTCTTTGACCCATGCAAGCGCTTTCTCGTATTCCGCAGGATCATAGATGCCTTCGTCCATTCGGCGCACGAACTCCGTCATGTCCACATACTCCGTGCGAATGCCGAGATATTCTTGGAAGAACGCGTCGTTCACGATCGAACCCGCGATACCCATGGAGACGGAACCCATCGACAAGTACGATTTGCCGCGCATATAGGCGACCGCTAAACCAGCTTTCGCGAAGCCGAGCAGCTTGCCTTTGACGTCCTCCGGAATATCCGTCGTGCCGGCGTCTTGAACGTCTTCGCCGTAGATACCGAATGCCGGAAGTCCTTTTTGCGCGTAAGCGGACAGAACGGCCGCCAGATACACCGCACCGGGACGCTCGGTTCCGTTAAAGCCCCATACGGCTTTCGGAATCGCCGGGTCCATATCCATCGTCTCCGTGCCGTAGCACCAGCATGGCGTTACGGTAATCGATACGCCGACGCCTTCTTTGGCGAATTTGCTCGCCGCCGCGGCCGATTCCGCCACGCCGCCGATACACGAATCCGCGATTACGACTTCGACCGGCGCGCCGTTCGGATAACGCAGGTTATCGGACAGCAGCTTCGCCACTCCGATCGCCATGTTCATCGTCTGGTCTTCCAACGACTCGCGTACCCCTTTGCGTCTGCCGTCGATCGTTGGACGAATGCCTATTTTCGGAAAACCGCCTTGCCATCTGAATCCGTTGTCTGCCATCTAAGAACCCTCCAATAGCGAAATAATGTTACCGATAACATTAACGTAACAGCCAAAATGCTTGCTGTCAATCGCTAGATTCGGTATAGTAAAAAACAAACAAACGCAGACAAGGAGCGCGCTTAATGGTTACGATCTATGATATAGCGGCCAAAGCAGGCGTCTCTGCGATGACGGTGTCCAGAGTTATCAATAACACTGGTAAAATAAGCGACAAGACGCGCACGAAAGTTCGCCGCGTCATGGACGAGCTGGGCTACGTTCAGAACCAAATGGCGCGAAGCCTCGTGCTCCAACAGAGCAATCTGCTTTTCTTGCTCATTACGGACATTACGAATCCTTTCTATACGACGCTGGCCAGAGGCGCAGAGGATGCCGCGAAGAAGCACGGCTACCGCCTGCTGTTCGGCAACTCCGACGAAAGCTTGGACAAGGAAAAAGACTATCTCGATACGATTCTAGCCACGCGGGCGGACGGCGTGCTGATCGCGCCGACCGGCGACTCTTCGCTTCCGCATTTGGAGACGTTGCGCAAACATGACGTCCCGTTCGTGCTGCTCGACCGCGAAGTGCCGGGAATGGAGAGCGACATCGTGCTCGGGGACAGCAAGGAAGGCGCGCGCAGGCTCGTCGAGCATCTCTCGTCGCTCGGCCATAAGCGGATCGCGATGATTAACGGCTCGCGTCATGTTTCCAGCGCGCGGATGCGGCTCGAAGGCTATCGCGAGGCGCTTAAGCTGAACGATTTGCCGTACGAGGATCAATACGTGCTGGAGACCGCTTTCGAGCCGCGGAGCGATTTGTCGGCGATCGAACATTGGCTGGCGGAAATGAACCCGGCGCCGACGGCGATTATCGCGGGCAATAACGTGCTAGCCGTCGAGGTCATTCGGACGCTTACGGCGCAAGGCAAGCAAGTGCCGGACGACATGTCTCTCGTCTGCTTCGACGATCTCGGTCCGCTGTCCGAAATCAATCCGTTCTTGACCGTTATCGCGCAGCAAGCCTATCAATTCGGCTACTTGGGCATGCAGATGCTCGTAGACCGGCTGAAGGAACGCGGCGAACCGACGGTGCCGTGGAAGAAGATCGTGCTTCCGGCGGACATGATCGTGCGCCGCTCGGCGGTGGCGTGCGGTTGTGGGCTGACGGATACTTGCTTGGGCGGTTAACGTTACGAAATCACCTTATGGTGACTCGCGAGATTTATTTGTTGAAACAATAAATAGGGCTCTAGCGTCTAATTTCATGGAGGTGTTGATCCATGAGAATACACACGAGAGCCTTTATTTGTATCCTAACTATCATAGCAATATTGACAGGCTGCATGAGCAATAAGCCACCGCTCCCGAAAGTGTCGGCGGGTAAAGTCAACATTCCCGCGACGCAGAGCAGCTATTGTTGGGGTAACACGTGCGCGGACTATGCCGACGCCAAGTCGCAGCTCGAGGGAAAGAAGCCGACCGCCGTCCCGCCTGGATCGGAGATCAAAATATCGTATTCCGGTACGAAACCGAAGACGCTAATAGCAAATTTGCAGACGCAAGACGGTCAGTTTACCGATGTCACGGTACAAGGTAATCTTATCGTCGCTCCCACGGAGGCCGGAATTTATTACTACAATATTTCCGCATGGTGGAAACGGGGATCTTCGTCCGCGGCGATCGTTATTGAGATTAAATGAATATAGCCGCGATGATCCCGATAACAGTCGATGTAATCAGCATAATGACAAGACTGCCGAACAACAGCAGTATTCCCTTCCAGTCTACCGGCTTAATAATGAGCGCATTCGCGACAAACCATATAAGCCCGTAGCCCAAAACAAAGTATTGCTGCCAGTTCTCGTAGCCCTGTTGATCCTCGAAGTCGAACGGTCCGTAAAATCCGAACGGGACCGCGGCGATCACTACGACGGCCGACAACGGGATGCCTAATAAAGCGTTCGCCACCACATACGCGATCCATCTTGCTCTCGTCATTTCCGGACTAACGTTCAACCATTTATTACGGACTAATTCGAGCGCCGCCGCAATTATCAAACTAATAATAATGAACGTATATAACCGAAATCTAGCTTCTAGCCACGTTTGCTCCACGAGCAAGCATGAGACGATGAACCAAGTTACATAGGGAAATAAGTACGCTAATCTGATCATCGTAATTAGTCCTCCGATTAGGTCGATATCCCAACTATAACATACATTTTTTTCCTGATTCTATATCCATTTTTATTGACGGCAAAGGCGGGATACCGTGTTAACTAGCAAGCGTATTTATAAAATAACGAGCAAAATCGGAACGGTAATCGCGTTGACGTTGGTAATGGCCGCATGTTCTTCTAACGACACCACGGTTCAGACAACGGTTACGCCTCAAGCAACCGCTTCAGCTCCCGCATCCAACGATACAAGCCCAGCAACTATCGAGCTTCCTGATGCTTCGGACAACGCCTCCACCCTCGCTAAGCTAGAAGCGCAATGGAGCGTCGACGCGCCTGATGGCGATCAAAATCCTTGCCCTTTTTCTTATGCCAGCATAAGGCTCGATGCAAACCAGACTAACTTTCCGGCATTAGCCCTCATTGGCAATCATGCCTCAGTTACCTACGAGGAGTCCGTAAATGGTTCTTATGGCGAAGCAAAGCTCTACCTTGTCGCGCGCGATCGTTACGTCGGCGATACGAACAAGTCCGTGAATTACGAGGGTTACACTTTCGAAGCATGGTTAGTTACCGTAGGCAAAGCGATCGACGCCGAAGGTAGCCGCGTGGCGACCACTATCGCCGTTACCGGAGAGACGACCTTGAAAGAAGCTTATCGGAAAGGCAAGCTCTTGTCTCGCCATGCCTCGCTAATAGATGCTAATGGAGAAATCACCAGTGTTACCAAGCTCCAACTCGAGGAAGGAATCGCAATAACAGGCGTCAATTTCAGCAAGCAAACCGCCACGATCTTAAATCGAGGCGACCAGGATGTCAACCTGACCGGTTGGAGCTTGGAAGGAACGAACAAACGGGAAAGTTATGTTTTCTCGGAAGGCACGATGCTAAAAGCCGGCGCGCAGCTAACGATCGTGGCAGGCGTGACGGGAGGCAAGGCTGCCTCAGCAGGCGAGATTGTATGGGACAACAATCGGTTTCCATGGCGTTACGATGGCGATCAAGCGATCCTGCGCAACGCGGATAAAGAAGTCGTCAGCCATTTCGAGGCACCGGATTTAACTGACCCCGTCATCATCGGCGAATATACCGACATGCCGATCTCGGCATCGGTGATAACGAATCAAAGCGTTAAAGATGCGATCGGTAGTTATAAGGACGCGCTAGGGTCATCTGCCGATGATCTAAGGCTCAGCGCGGTCAAGCGAGCAACAGCCTCGAACAGCCGCACGATCTGGATGCTCATGCTCCGGCCCGAAGGGCAGACGGACGGCGCGTTCGCGGACGTTCGAATCGATCCGGACAACGGCGAGCTGCTAAGCGTCTACGGACTTGGAGGAGCTAGCGACCGGGTGTTATCCAATGGGGACCCGATAGCGCTCAAAACACTTGCTAACGAGCGACTACGTCTCTTGCTTGGCAACGCTGGAGCGGATTACGAGCTCTTAGACCTGGTCGACGAGCATGGATACGCAAAGCTGATAGTTAGTCGCGGCAATCAAGACATTTACCAAATCCTCTATTCCGACGAAGACGGGTTTACGAGCATTTCCCGTCCCTGGCTTTCCGCTTGGGATTGAAAATTGCAAGACGTCGCTCGACGCAATTAAAAAGGGACGAAGCGGCATCGCAACCGAATGGGTTGCGCGCTGCTTCGTCCCTTTTGCCTTACTCTTCAATCCAACGCGTCTTCTCGGCGCCCGGCACTCTCTTGCCCGCGTGCAGCGCGAGCTCCGGATAACCGACGAAGATGAGTCCGACGACTTCCTCGTGCTCAGCCACTTCTAGCGCCGCTTTCATTGTCGGATGATACGCCGGATCGCCGGTGCGCCAGATAGCCGCTAGCCCGACATCGTGCGCCGTCAACAACAAGTTTTGCACCGCGGCATGGGTTGCCGCAAGCTCTTCCGCGCGAACCGCCTTCGGATTCGCGGACGGCGAGCAGATCGCCGCGATGACGACCGGCGAACGGTACGCTTTCGCGATTTCTTTCGCGATACGCTCCTGAAGCTCGTCGCCCTCTAGCGCTTGCAGCGCTCCCGCGGCGAAATCCACGTACGCCTGCCCCAGTACGCATCTGCCTTCGCCGGTCATGACGATGAATCTCCACGGCTCCGTGCCGTGATGGTTCGGCGCCCATACGGCCGCTTCGATCATTTGCTCGATAAGCTCTTTAGGCACGCTATCTGCTTTTACTCTTCCAATGCTGCGTCTCTCTTTAATTACGCGTTGTAATTCAGACATGCTTTCACAACCCTCTCCCGTATGCTCCAACCATCATCCGATGAATTTCCCCTCTCGTCAAGCCGGACTCTTGCGCAATCCGCCCGCGGCAAACTGGCTATTGTACAAGTCTGCATAGAACCCGTTTTGCGCGAGCAGCTCTTCGTGTGTCCCCTTCTCCACGATGCTGCCTTGGTTCATGACGAGAATGAGATCCGCATCGCGAATCGTCGATAACCGGTGCGCGATCACGAAGCTCGTTCTCCCCTTCATCAACTCTTGCATCGCCTTCTGGATATGCGCTTCCGTCCGCGTATCTACGCTGCTCGTCGCTTCGTCCAAAATCAAAATCGCCGGATCCGCCAAAATCGCGCGGGCGATCGTCAGCAGCTGTTTCTGCCCTTGCGACAAGTTCGAAGCTTCTTCGTTCAACATCGTATCGTAGCCTTCCGGCAACGTGCGGATGAAGTGATCCGCGTGCGCGGCGCGAGCCGCTTGTACGATCTCCTCTTCCGATACGCCGAGTCGGCCATAGGCGATATTGTCGCGGATCGTTCCGTTGAACAACCAAGTATCCTGAAGCACCATGCCGAATAAGCTCCGAAGCTCTCCGCGCTGCATCCGCGTAATATTAACGCCGTCGACGGTAATCTCCCCGCCGTTCAACTCGTAAAACCGCATCAGCAAGTTGACGAGCGTCGTTTTGCCGGCGCCGGTCGGACCAACGATCGCCACCGTCTGTCCGCTCCGAACATTGATGTTCATATGCTCGATGAGCATCGCGTCTTCTTTATAGCCGAAGCTGACGTCGCGAAGCTCGACATGGCCTTTCGGAGATTCCAGCTTGACCGCGGACGCCGCTTCCGGCACCTCTTCCGTTTCGTCCAATAGCTCGAATACCCGCTCCGCGGACGCGATCGTCGATTGAATAATGTTCGCGATGTTCGCCGTTTGGGCGAGCGGCATCGAGAATTGTCTCATGTATTGGATGAACGCCTGAATATCTCCGATTTTGATCGCGTTGCGCGTAACCAAAATGCCGCCGATAACGGCGATGAATACGTACCCGATGTTGCTCACCATGTTCATAAGCGGCATGATGGCGCCGGATACGAACTGAGCGCGCCAGCCGGACGCGTATAAGCGCTCGTTGATATCGTCGAACCGTTCGACCGATTGCTCCTCTTGCCCGAATGCTTTCACGATCTGATGTCCGGTGTACATTTCCTCGACGTGCCCGTTCAGCTTGCCGAGCTCCATCTGCTGCGTTTTGAAATACGCTTGAGACTTCTTCGCTATGCCTCTGATGACGAGGACGGATAAAGGCAGCGTAATCAGCACGATCAAAGTGAGCATTGGACTGATCGTCAGCATCATGATAATGACGCCCAAGATCGATATAATCGAAGTGATGAGCTGAGTCATGCTCTGCTGAAGCGTGTTGCTAATATTGTCTACGTCGTTGACCGCGCGGCTAAGAATTTCCCCGTGCGTCCGCGAGTCGAAAAATTTCAGCGGCAGCTTGCCAAGCTTCTCGTTCACTTCGTTGCGCAGCCCATAGACCGTCTTTTGCGCGACGCCAGCCATGACGAATTGCTGAATATAGGTAAAGAGAGAACTGACGACATATAAGCCCATAAGGAGAAAAATGATGTTTGCGATCGGTCCGAAGTCGATGCCCGTGCCGCCATTGGCCTTGCTAATTAAACCTTCGAACAGGCGAGTCGTCGCATGACCGAGTAGCTTCGGGCTGAAAATCGTGAACGTCGTGCTCAAAATAGCCGTAATGAACACGATGAGCAGGTTAGTTCGGTACGGCTTCAGATAGCGTACGAGTCTGCGCAACGTGCCTTTGAAGTTTTTCGGCTTCTGTCCGGGCATCCCGAAACCGCCCATGCCGCCGAAGCCGCCGCCCATCGGTCCTCTGCCGGGACCGGGACCAGCACCAGGACCGCCTGGCGCGCGTTGATGTTGTTGTTGGCTCATGCGATCTCCTCCTCGGACAGCTGCGACGCCACGATTTCTCTGTATACGTTCGAGCTTGCCATCAGCTCTCTATGGTTGCCGTTGCCGACGATCCGGCCGTCTTCCAATACGATGATGCGGTCGGCGTCCATGACCGTGCTGACCCGCTGGGCGACGATAATAACCGTCGAATCCGCCGTCTCCTGTTTCAGCGCCGCCCGTAGCTTGGCATCCGTCTTGAAGTCGAGCGCCGAGAAGCTATCGTCGAACAAGTAAATACGCGGTTGTCTGACAAGCGCGCGAGCGATCGATAGCCGCTGCCGTTGTCCGCCGGAGACGTTCGTTCCGCCTTGCGCGATCGGCGTGTTAAACCCTTCGGGCATCCCGCTTATGAATTCGGTCGCCTGAGCGGTATCCGCCGCGTGCGCTACTTCTTCTTCCTTCGCATCGTTTTTGCCGAAGCGGATATTGTCGGCGATCGTGCCCGTGAAGAGCATCGCCTTCTGCGGGACGAGTCCAATCAGCGAACGAAGCTGCTCAAGCGGCACTTCGCGCACGTCTATCCCGTCGATCGTCACGGCGCCTTCGCCCGTATCGTAAAATCTCGTCATGAGATTGAGCAGCGTTGTTTTCCCAGATCCCGTTCCGCCGATAATCGCCGTAACTTCCCCCGGATTCGCCGAGAAGCTGATCGCTTCGACGGCCGCATTTTCCGCCCCGGGATATCGGAACGTGACTTGATCGAACGCGACGACGCCGCGCGGAGCTGCGGGTTGTTCGTCAGCTTCGACGCCTTCGCCTTCGTCACCGTTGTCGGCTGTCGCTTCCGCTTCCTTAATGACCGGCTCCATCGCGAGCACCTCGTTGATCCGAACCGCGGAAGCAGCGGCGCGTGGCACCATGACGAACATCATCGATACCATCATGAGCGAGAACATGATCTGCATCGCGTATTGCAGGAACGCCATCAGATCGCCGACCTCCATATGGCCGCTGTTGATCCGAAGACCGCCGAACCAAATGATCGCGATCGACGAGAAGTTCAATATGATCATCATCATCGGCATCATGAACGCCATAATTTGATTGACTTTGACGGCCGTCGCGGTAAGATCGGCGTTCGCCTGCTCGAACCGTTTGCTCTCATGCTCGCCCCGGTTGAACGAACGGACGACGCGCATACCGGTCAAGTTTTCGCGCAGCACGAGGTTCAGCTTGTCGACTTTCTTCTGCATGACGCGGAAATACGGGATGCCCCTGCGAGCGATAATGAAAATCGTTAGCGCGAGAATCGGAATGGCGGCGACGAAAATAAGAGACAGCGTAGCGTCTTTGGATACGGCCATGATCAGTCCGCCGATACACATCATCGGTGCCGACACCATCAGCCGGATCATCATGATTAGCACTTGCTGCACTTGGTTAATATCGTTCGTCGTGCGCGTAATGAGCGACGCCGTACCGATCTTGTCGAACTCCTGCAGCGAGAACTTCGAGACGTGCTTGAACGTCTTGCTTCTCACGTCGCGGCCGAAGCTCGTCGCGATGCGCGACGACACATAGCTCGCGGCTACGGATACAATGGTGCCGAACGCGGTCACGAGCAGCATGAAGCCGCCGATTCGCCAGATGTACGGCTTGTCGCCGGGAATAACGCCCTTATCCACGATGTCCGACATGAGCGTCGGCAAGTACAGATCGCACAGCGACTGCAGCAAGATCAGCACCAGCACGAGCGCAACGATCCAGCGATAAGGCTTCAGAAACCGAAACAACTTCAACATGCGAGCATCATCTCCGCGTTAGGTGTGGTAACTTAAAATCATATGTAAATAACATCATAATAGACTATTATGAACGCAGCATGAACCGAAAATCAACTCGGAGTACACGTGCTAATGTCAGTCGTACGATGGCTTCGCCTGCGTTTGTCAGCTTTGGAAGACTATGATAGTATGCTTGAGGATGTTAGGAACGAATCACGGCGAATCTGAATTCGTCAAAAAAGGATAAGCGTGCCGGAACGATAACGGAGTCGCTTGCGTAGGAGAGCGGACGATGCACATACTCGCCAAGGAAACTAGCGAATACAACGAGCTTACGGTTTGCGAAGTATCCGAGCTGTTCGGGGAAATGGGAAAGTTCCGGTGCTTGAAGTTCGCCGACGAAGCCGTCCAAGGCGCGATGGATCTTAGAAATCCTCGCCGCATCGTGCTTCCCTACCAGAGAGCCGTCATCCGGTTGTTGGAGACGATCGATCCTTCGTTCGATACGGCGTTCATCATCGGGCATGGGATAGGCACGATTGCGGGACATTATCCGAATAAAAAGCTCGTTGTCGCGGAAATCGACGAGAAAGTCGTGGAACTGAGCAGGCGATATTTCGATTACCGACTGGATAACGTGACGGTCGGCGACGGTCGCGAGGTGCTGGCTGAACAGTCCACGAATATATACGACCATATCGTCGTAGACGCTTTTACGCACAAGGGAACTCCGATGGCGCTAAGTACGCTTGAGTTTTTTCGTTTGGCCGAGGAAAAGCTCGACCCAGATGGCACAATCATAATGAACCTATTCGGCAAACCGAAAAACGATACGCGGATTAACGCCATTCATACGACGCTCGGCGAAGTGTTCGGACATACGGCTGCTTATTGGATGCCCGAAGGCACGAGCGACGCGGGAAATATTATTCTCGTAGGGAGCAATCGGGAGATGGATGGGCTACCGGTGCCTCTCGACGAGTTTAAACCGGTTTCGCTTGAGCAGGGTCATATGCTAATGGATCCGCGGTAACGCAATGAGAGGCCAACCGGAATGATCCGGTTGGCCTCTCATTGTGTTTTATAAAGTTATTCGAGCACGCGCAGCTTCCGATCGAACACGAACGGTCCGAATGGCAACAACGCGCAAATAAATCCGATCGCCGATTGCTTGAACGACAGCTTGCGGACCACGAGCGCGTTCAATAGCGCCAGCAGGTAGAGCGAGAAGAAAAAGCCGTGCATGATCCCGACGACTTTAACCGCTTCGGGCATATCCGCCGCGTATTTAAGCGGCATTGCGATTAACAGCAACACTAAAAACGATAGCGCCTCGACCGTTCCGATCGCGCGCATGCGCCCGATTGGCGTGTTTCCCATTGCGACTAGCCCTCCGAAGATGAGTGAGATGATATACCCATCATAGCAAGCGATTTGGGCTAATGCCATGTCTGAAACGTGAACTTTACACCCGCAACCCGATCCGATCCGCCACGGCCTTCATCTCCGCCGGCAGCGCGGCTTTGAACTCGCGCCCGTCCGGAAGCACGATGCGCCAAGCGTGCAGCAGCTGGTGATTGATATCGCCGTAACGTCGGCCTCCGTATTTGATATCGCCGAGCAACGGGTGGCCGATGCTCTGGAAGTGCGTGCGGATTTGATGCGTGCGTCCGCTGACGAGCTCTATCTCGACGAGCGAATAAGCAGCTCCGGGTTGAAGTACGCGATAATGGGTGATGGCCGACTTCGCGCGATCCGCGCCGCCGTGGCGCTCGGCATCTTCAGCCGTATGTACGACATGCGTCCGGTTCGATTTCTCGTCGCGGATAAGATCTCCGGAGAGCGTTCCTTCCCCGGTCAAATGGCCTTCCACGATCGTCACGTAATATTTGCTGAGCTCGTGCTTTTGAATCCATTGGTTAAGCTGATGCAGCATGCCCGCGGTTTTGCCAACCAATACAAGCCCGCTCGTGTTCCGATCTAGCCGATTGGCGGTTGCCGGCATGAACATCGGGCTATCCAGTTCGCCCTTCCGGTACAGGTATGCATGCACCCGATTGACTAGCGTGTCCTTCTGGTCCGCTTGGTCCGGATGCGTCAGCATCCCCGTCGGCTTGTTGACGACGAGAAGCTCCGCGTCCTCGAAAGCAACGTCGATGTTCGCGTTCACGCCGACGTACTTCGTCTTCTTCTGGCCGATGCTAGCTTCCTTGTAGGCTTCGTCCTCGACGTAGATCGTAAGCTCGTCCCCCGCGACCAGCTCGTAGTTTTGATTTTTGCGCTTGCCGTTCACTTTAACTTTGCCCTGGTCGATCATCTTGTATATTTGCCCGAGCGGAATGTTCGGCATCAAGTTCCTTAGGAAGCGGTGCAGCTTCTTGCCGCCCTCCGAGTTCGATACTTTGCGGTTAATCATCGCTTGCTCTCCTCTTGCTGTAATAAGCGCGTAATTGAATATCTTGATTATAGTTGCCAAAGCCCGCGCCATACAACGTCAAGCCTCCGACATGCGCGGCATCTTCCTCCACGGCGAACCGCAGCGTCCAAAATCGATCCTCCAGCCGCAAATCCCCGAGCTTCGTGTTCGAGATCCGTTGACCGTCCATGTACGTGCCCGACTCGTTCACTCTAAGCACTTTCCATAATCCGTACTGATTAAGCGGCGGAGCCCACCAATCTGGCGTGTAACGTCCGCGCGATTCCGTGCCGAAATCTCCGGGGCTTGTCCATTCCCCAAGCCGCGTTCCATTCAAGTAAAACCGAATGTCCGACGGCCATTGTTCGTTCGAGCCGGGTGCCTCCGACGCGATTTCGAACGAAATTTCGAGCTCGACGGGTTGCTGGCTCGCCAACAAATAATTCGGAACCGTATATTCGACAAATCCGCGGCCGAACCATAGGATCGCCGCTTTGACCCGCTCCGGATCGAGAAAATAACGAGGGTCGTCGTAGTGGCCGATCAGCTTCTCGCGCGTCGCGAGCCCGCACGTCGGGAACGCCTCGAACGCGGTATAGTGTCCGACCTGAATAGATTGCTCATGATACACCCGTTCTTCCGCGACCGTATGCGGAAGCGTAATCTCGACGCCCGTCTGCGCGAGCGAACACATTTTGTGCGTTCCTCCGGCTTTGCGCACCATTTTCGTCTGCACGAGACCCGCCAGCTCCAGCTTACGGATATGCATCGTTACGATCGCGCTGCTTAGCGACATCCGCTGCGCGATATCTTTTACGTTCATATGCGCGTCGGCTAACAGTTCGATAATTTGCAGTCGCACGTCGCTAGCGAGCGCTTCGTACAACGGCAACCACTTGCGATCCGTATTCGCCTTGAGCATTTTCATCCTCCGTCCGACCATTCTGCAATATAGATTAATATAAATATAAATTCAACAAAATGCAATGAATGTTTAATTTTCAGGTTGAAATTCGATTGCGGATCGGTTTTAATACATTTGAAAGCACTTTTTTGTTTGCTAATTAATTAAAATATTAATCCTGAGGAGTTTGATGGATTTATGACAACGCAACATGCGGCTAAAATGATCGTCGACAAAGACTTCAAAATCAGCACGATCGACGACCGCCTATACGGCTCTTTCATCGAACATCTCGGACGCGCCGTATATGGCGGCATATACGAACCGGGACATCCGCAAGCCGACGAGAACGGCTTCCGCCGCGACGTTCTTAAGCTTATTAATACGCTTCGCGTGCCGATTATCCGATATCCGGGAGGCAACTTCGTATCGGGCTACGACTGGAAAGACGGCATCGGACCGAAGCACCTTCGTCCTAGACGGCTGGAGCTCGCTTGGCGCACGATAGAGCCGAATCAGTTCGGCATGAACGAGTTCGTCGATTGGAGCCGCGCCGCGGGCACCGACGTCATGTGGGCGATCAATCTCGGCACGCACGGCGTAGACGAAGCGCGTAATATCGTCGAGTACGCGAACCATCCTTCCGGCTCTTACTGGAGCGATCTTCGCGCAAGCCATGGTTACGCCAAGCCGCACGCCATCAAAACTTGGTGCCTGGGCAATGAGATGGACGGACCTTGGCAAATCGGGCATAAAAACGCGGTCGAATACGGACGCGTAGCGTTAGAGTCGGCGAAAGTCATGAAGTGGGTCGATCCGACGATCGAGCTCGTCGCTTGCGGCAGCTCAGGCCGCGGAATGCAGACTTTTCCAGAGTGGGAAGCTACGGTGCTCGACCATACTTACGAACACGTCGAGTTTCTTTCGCTGCATAGCTACTACGGGAATCATGAGAACGATACCGCGACTTTCCTCGGCCGATCGCTGGAGATGGAAGATTTCATTCATACCGTGGCCGCGACTTGCGATTATATTAAAGCGAAGAAAAGAAGCAAAAAGAAGATGATGCTAAGCTTCGACGAATGGAACGTCTGGTTCCACTCCAACGATGCGGACCGCAAGATCGAGCCTTGGCAAATCGCGCCTCCGCAGCTTGAAGACTTGTATACGATGGAAGATGCGCTAGTCGTAGGATGTCTGCTCATCGCGCTGCTGAAGCATTCCGACCGCGTCAGAATGGCTTGCCTCGCCCAGCTCGTCAACGTCATCGCTCCGATCATGACCGAGAACGGCGGCCAAGCTTGGGCGCAGACGATTTTCTATCCGTACATGCATGCCTCCGTATACGGCCGCGGTCAAGCGCTCGTCCCGCTCGTCCAATCGCCGAAATATGATACGAAGGACATTACCGATATTCCGTACCTGGAATCGATCGCCGTCTACAACGAGGATGCCAGCGAAGTAACCGTCTTCGCGGTTAATCGGGATCTCGCGAACCCGCTCCCTCTCGAAGTCGATCTGCGCAGCTTCGGCAGTTGCCACGTTATAGAGCATCTCGTGCTGGAAAACGGCGATCTGAAAGCGACGAACGACGCCGCGAATCCGAACCGCGTACAGCCGCACAACGGCGGCAATGCAGTTGCTGACGGCTCCAAAGTTACCGCTAATTTGAACAAAGCATCGTGGAATGTTATCCGCCTCGGCCTTAACTAACGATCAACCTCGCCCCGCACGGTCCCCCTACGGAGGCGAGGTTTCTATTGTAATATCCCATAATTAATCTTAGAATATCTACCAATCGTCCAAAAGTTATGTTATACTGTAAGCGCTACCAAGCAAACATCTTTCTAAGGGGGATTGGAACGATGACTGTAGCACTGCAGCAAAAAAACGTATACGAGGACTTCGATCCAAAGTCGGACACGTTGTTTTTCAAAGTAGGTACGCATGGGCTGATCAGCTTCCACGGACGGAACTATAACATTAAAAAGAGAATGTCCGCCGACGAAAGAAACCGACTGATCGCGGATACCGGAACTTTCTTCCGCGTGTCGTCGGACTGCTACGTGAACATCCACAACATCTCGTCGCTTGGCGACGCAAACATCTTCTTCGGCGATTCTTCCAAACGCGTATCTTGCTCGCATCGGAAGCTGCAAATGATTCGCGAGAAGCTGGCCTAACGATCGGTCGCCTCACAAGATGAAAGCCCGAGTAAGTTAAGGGATTCGACTCCCTTACTCACTCGGGCTTTTCTTTGTTCACACGATCATATCCATAATAAGTCCGGCCGTCTCTTCGATCGCCTTTTCAGACACGTCGATGATCGGGCACTGCAATCGGTTCATCATTTCCGCCGCGAACGCGAGCTCCTTCTCGATCCGCTCCATCGACGCGTAATGCGCGCGGCTTGGAAGCCCTAGCGCTTTGAGCCGTTCGGTGCGGATTTTGAGCAGCCGGTCCGGATGCATCGTCAGACCGACGGTCAGACCGTTCGTCTTGGCGAACAACTCCTCCGGCGGCTTAACCTCGATGGTCAGCGGATAGTTCGCCGTCTTGATCCCTTTGTGCGCGAGGAAGATGCTGAGCGGCGTCTTCGACGTGCGGGACACGCCGACGAGCACCACTTGCGCTTGCAGCAACCCTCGGGCGTCTTTGCCGTCGTCGTATTTGACCGCGAATTCGATCGCTTCTATTTTCCGGTAATAGTTATCGTCCATCTCGTGCAACAATCCCGGCTTATACTTCGGCGAATCGTTGAACGTATCGATGAAAGCTTGCATCATCGGGCCCATGACGTCGACGGCTCGGACGCCGTGCCGGATCATCTCTTCCCGCATCGTCTCCCGAAGCTCCGGCTGCACTAATGTATAAGCGATAAACCCGCCGTTCGCCGCCGCTTCCGCGATGATCGCCTTGATCTCGTCCTCGTGCTTGATGTTGCCGTAGCGTTTAATTTTCACTTGCTCCGTCGCGAATTGGCGAGTCGTCGCCCGCGCTACGGCTTCCGCCGTCTCGCCGATCGCGTCGGAACATACGATTATGATCTTTTGTTTATCTTCCGGCATCATCCGTCCCCCTACTCGGCCATATAGCCTGACGTCAACTCCACCAGTATATTCGTCATATTGGTTTTGGTAATCCGTCCGACTACCTCATAACGATGACGGTCGCCGTGCAAAGTTACGACCGGCATGCCGCCGACCTGATGATCGAGCATCTTCTTCGCCGCGTCGAGCGCCGAATCTTCCGGCGATACCGTGACGATGCGCGTGGAACGCGTCATGACCATGCTGATCGGAATCGTCGCCGCGCTCGGATTGCCGAGCGTAACCTTCAATAAATCTTTCAGCGATACCATGCCCGAAAGCGCACCATGCTCGTCCGTCACGGTCAAGAAGCCCGTATTTTCCATGAACAAAGCGATTACCGCATCGTTCACCGTCGCGCTCTCCTGAATGACGACCGGACGATTCATGACGTCTTTGACTTTAAGCTGCCGGAGCCGTTCGTTCAGCTGACCCTCGGTAGTCATCACCTTGCCGAGAAAATAGCCGACTTTCGGCTTGGCGTCAATATAGCCCAGCATCACCAATACGGACAAATCCGACCGGATGGTCGGGCGGCTAATCCCGAGGGCTTCCGCGATCTGTTCGCCGGTTATGGGCGCGTGCTTCTTCACTAGCTCTACGATCGTAAGCTGCCTAGAAGTGAGTTCTATACTCGCTACCTCCTTCGGGAGAAAGCCTCGACGCGAAGTGCTAGCCGATCAGCTTCATGGTTTCGGCACTTTCTCCCAATCTTTAAGGAATCGTTCGATTCCGATATCCGTTAGCGGATGTTTCCATAGCGCCGGCAACAACGTGCCGGGGATCGTCGCGATATGCGCGCCGGCGAGGGCGGCTTGTTCGACGTGTCCGATGCCGCGGATGCTTGCCGCGATAATTTCGGACTTAAGTCCATATTGATCTAGCACTTGGCGAAGCTCTTTGACAAGCTTCATGCCGTCTACGCCGATGTCGTCCAAACGGCCGACGAACGGGCTGATGTAAGTAGCTCCCGCTTTGGCGGCCATCAGACCTTGCGCAACGCTGAAAATCAAAGTGACGTTCGTTTTGATGCCTTCAAGGTATAGTTGGTGCGTCGCTTCAAGACCCGCTTCCGTCATCGGCAATTTAATGACGACGTTAGGCGCCCACGTAGCGATGTCGCGCGCTTCCTTCAGCATGCCCGCTACGTCGAGACTGATGACTTCCGCGCTGACCGGACCGCTGACGATCGCGCAAATTTCTTGGATCACGTCTTTAAAAACGCGACCTTCCTTAGCGATCAGCGTCGGGTTAGTCGTAACGCCGTCTACCAGACCTAGCTTCACGATTCTTTTGATCTCTTCCACATTACCAGTATCCAAGTAAAATTTCATCTCTTTAAATCCTCCCTGAAAGTAAATTCGGATTTTTGCATAAGTAATGTATATCACATTCCTATTTATGACACAATATATAAATTGATTAAATGCATGGTGAACATATATGTTGTAAAAATGTCGTAATATATCGGATGGTGCGTGAAACATGCGGCGGCGCGGTTTCGACGCTCTAGCATCGTGTGGCGCGGTTACATGGAGCTCCAACATAGTTTCGGCGCTCTAGCATCGCGTGGCGAGATTGCATGGAGTTCCGGCGTAACTTCGGCTCTCTAACATCGTGTGGCGCGGTTGCACGTCGCTCCGGCGCAACTTCGGCGCTCTAGCATCGTGTGGCGAGGTTACATGGAGTTCCGGCGTAACTTCGGCGCTCTAGCATCGTGTGGCGCGGTTAAATGGAGCTCCAACGTAGTTTCAGCGCTCTAGCATCGCGTGGCGAGGTTGCATGGAGATCCGGCGCAACTTCAGCGCTCTAGCATCGCGTGGCGAGGTTACATAAGAAGGCTAAAAAAAGGATTGCCCCCGCACGCATAGCGCGCAAGAAGCAATCCCGTCTCTTTTAATGGGCCGATTTAGCCCGCTCTTTGCCTTTATCCGCTTCGCCGGCGTTTTTCGTCGCAGCTTCGCGGTCTTGCTGCATCTCTTCTACAGACTTCACGTGCAGGCGAGCCGCGCCGCGGTAGCCTTCTCGCGTCGGAACGCGCTTGCCGGACGCGAGTCTAGCCTTCGCTTCCTCGATCGCCGAGCCATACTGCGGCAGCCAACGCTCGCCAGCGACGAGCATCACGTCGACCATCTGCCAGATCTCGTTCGGATTGCACACCGCGCCTACTAGCGGATCCATCATGAACGCTTGGCGCAGCAGCTTATCGTCGCCATGCACCGCGGCCTCGACGGCTAATCGTTGAACCGAGATGCTCACGTTGCACACCGCGGCCGGTCCTAGCGGCAACGCGCCTACAAGCGGCATCGAGATGCCGTTGCGATCGACGTAACCCGGCGCTTCGATAATCGCGTCGTCAGGCAGATTGGTTATCGTGCCACGGTTAACGACGTTGAAGTGTCCGCGGTATACGCGCCCCGTCTCCAATCCTTCGATAATGTACGAGCCGTGCTCATGGCTCCGGTTCTCGGACGCATAGACGAGCGCCGGCTCCTTCATCCAGTTCGGAAAATCGGTTTCGAACCAATTGCGCCCTTCCGTACAGACGCGCAGGTACCCGCCCGTCTCGCCGTTAATCCAGCTTCCGAGATCGATCCATTGCTCGATTTCGTCCAGACGCTTGCGGTACCACGGCACGTACTCGCTCAAGTGGCCGTTCGATTCGGTACTGTAGTAGCCGAAGCGGCGCAACATGTCGATCCGAACCTTTTCGGTCCGGCTGAAGTCGGGGTGCTTCTCGAAAGCCTCTAACAGCTTGCCCGTCATATCTTCGCCGTTATGGCGGATCTGGACGTACCAAGTCTGATGGTTAATGCCCGCGCAAATGATATCGACTTCTTCCGTCTTGAGGCCGAACGCTTCGGCGATTTGCCAATGTCCGCCTTGCACGCCGTGACATAGTCCGACCGTACGTACGCCTCCGTATTGATTGCACGCCCACGTCAGCATCGCCATCGGATTCGCGTAATTCAGCAACAGCGCGTCCTTGGCAGCAACTTCCCTAATGTCTTTGCAAATGTCGAGCATAGCCGCAATGCCGCGTTGCCCGTACATGATTCCACCCGCGGACAGCGTATCGCCGACGCATTGATCGACGCCGTATTGCAGCGGAATGTCGATGTCGGTCGCGAAAGCTTCGAGTCCGCCGACGCGGATCGTGCAGATGACGTAATTGGCGCCCCCCAGCGCCTGACGCCGGTTCGTCGTCGCTTCGATCCGGATAGCCAGGCCGTTCTCCGCGATATCGCGTTGGCACAGCGCGGTCACCATCTCCAAGTTGTGAGCGTTAATGTCCGTAAAAGCCACTTCGATGTCTTTGAACTCCGGCACGCTAAGCAAATCTCTCAGCAATCCCCGCGTGAAGCCGATGCTCCCCGCTCCGATGAACGCGATTTTGAAAGCCATACTTGTCGCCCTCCGTCATATGCATGCTTGATTATGAATATGACTACATTGTATAGGCGTATCCGGATAAAGCGTTATCAATATCATGACTTCCTGTTGCCCGCGCTGTCAGAAATCATCACTTTCCACGAATATCGTACAACTGCGTGTCTTTCGAAAGACGATAGTCGATCGGAGTAACTCCGGTATGTTTCTTGAATATCGCGTGAAAATATTGCCGGCTTCCGATCCCCACGTACTCGGAAATGTCGGCGACCGGAATGTCCGTACTGCGCAGCAGCATCTTCGCCTTGTCCATCCGGAGCGAGGTTAAAATTTCGATCAACGTCTTGCCGGTATTCGACTTAAAGATTCGCTGCAAATAACCCGGATGCAGGTTGACCGCGGCTGCGACGTCTTTCACTTGGATGTTACGGTCGTAATTTTGGTGCAAATACGCCCAACACTGCTTCACGTACACTTCCGTTGGCTGATTCATAAGCGCATCCGTCTCCGCACGCAGCCGGCCGATTCGAATGAGCAACTGGGACAGTAACAGTCGATCGAGCACTCCGCCGTCTCGGCCCTGGTTGTCCAGTTCTACGACCAAGCCGCGAAGCGCGTGATATACCTCGTCAGGGTCTTGCAGCGTGAAAAACGTATCCGCCGACGCCAAGAGCGACGCCAACGCCGGTTCTTCTTCCGCCAGCTCGCGAATCGACGGAAAAATACCCGCATGCCGCTCAAATCCGAACTCTACGTTAAGCATCCGGCACGATTGCTCCACGACTAGCCTATGCCGCGTATTGGCGTCAAGCAGGATGAATTCGCCCTTTTGCAGCTTGAGCGATCGATGTCCGGACGGGGACTGTTCCACTTCAACCTCGCAGTTGCCCTGAATCACGTACATGATCTCGGTGGAATCATGCTGATGAAAACCCATGGTAAACCCGTTCCATTGCTTATAATAATAGGCGAAAATCCGCGGTAAATACCGGTCGTCGCGCAGCGCTGCGCAGAATAAGCTCCCTATAGCCATCGTAACCTCCGCCGAATCGTCTGCCTGCGGCAGACGGCTGATACTTGTAACTATGGATGCGAATGACGATTCAGTCAATCCGAAACGGTAGAGTGGAAAAATATCTGACATAGAGGTCACGCTAATGCGTTCTTCTCTTGAATATTCAGAAAATTATGTTACTTTATATAACAACAATCTAAGAGTATTTCGACAAGATGGGGGGATATGTACAATGAAAGAGCTGCATTGGTTGTCCGAGATGCCCAAAGTCGACCTTCATGTACATTTGGACGGCTCGATCGTACCTGAAACGTTAATCGCGCTCGCCCGTTTTCAAGGGATGCCTCTTCCGACTTTCGATCCTGTCTCGCTTCTGCCTTACATGCAAGTCGGAGAAAATTGCTGCGAGAACTTGGCTGACTATTTAACGAAGTTCGATTTCGTGCTTCCCTTCCTTCAGACGGGAGACGCGCTTGCCTACGTCGCCACGGAGTCGGTCAGGCAAGCCGCCGAATGCGGCACCAAATATATAGAAATTCGATTCGCTCCACAGTTGCATCGCCACAAAGGTTTATCGGTCGAAGATGCGATTCGCCATGTTGTTCGTGGATTAAAATTCGGAGAGCATCAGTATGGCGTAAAAGCCCGGGCCATCGCGATTTGCATGAGGCATCACGGAGCCGAGGCGAATCTCGAAGTTATCGATGTAGCGGCCCGATATTGGGGACATGGGCTTGTCGCCGTCGATTTGGCCGGCAACGAAGCCGCCTATCCGGCTGCATTATTCCGAGACGTGTTCGCAAAGGCGCGCGAGATCGGCATTCCGATTACGATTCACGCCGGGGAAGCCGCCGGTCCCGACAATATCGAGGAAGCGGTGCTTCAGCTTGGCGCGCGGCGAATCGGACACGGGGTGAGGGTACGCGAGGATGACCGCGTATTCGAGTTGGTCCGCGACCGGCGTATTCCGCTCGAGCTTTGTCCGACGAGCAACATTCAGACAAGAGCGGTTAGCGGATGGGATGATTATCCGATCCGAGACTATTACGATCGCGGCTTGCTGCTTACCGTGAATACGGATAATCCGGGTGTATCGGGAACGAACATAACGCAAGAATATCGCGCGCTCGTCGAACGGTTCGGATTCACGCCTCGCGAGATCGCCGGCTTGATTATGAACGGCGTGGAGGCTTCTTTCCTGGAGCCGGATCTGAAGGACGCGCTTCGGCGGGAGATGCGGGGCAGTCTTGATCGGTTGCTGAGCGTATTGGAAGAGTCTCGCACGGGATAGTGGGCAACCATCGAGCTATTTGGATTTGGCGAATCAATGCTCGGCAGCACGCGATAGCGCGGTTTCAGCGAGTTACTAAGTTGGTTTTGGCTCGAAGGCACGCGATAGCGCGGTTTCAGCGAGTTACTAAGCGAGTTTTGGCTCAGGGGCACGCGATAGCGCGGTTTCAGCGAGTTACTAAGCGAGTTTTGGCTCAGGGGCACGCAATAGCGCGGTATCAGCGAGTTACTAGGCGAGTTTTAGCTCAGAGGCACGCAATAGCGCGGCATCAGCGTGTTACTAGGCGATTTTTGGCTCGAGGGCACGTAATAGCGCGGTATCAGCGAGTTACTAGGTTGGTTTTGGCTCGAAGGCACGCGATAGCGCATCATCAGCGAGTTACTAAGCAATTTTTGGATCGAGGGCACGCAATAGCGCGGTATGATCGAGTTGCAGGGCGAGTTTTGGCTCGAGGGCACGCAATAGCGCGGTATCAGCGTGTTACTAGGCGAGTTTTGGATCGAGGGCACGCAATAGCGCGGTATCAGCGAGTTACTAAGCGAGTTTTGGCTCAGGGGCACGCAATAGCGCGGTATGATCGAGTTGCAGGGCGAGTTTTGGCTCGGGGGCACGCGCAAAATAGCGCACGACCACACAATAAAGGGACGGTGAGGATTCCCCCTCGACCGTCCCTTCACCTTGTTACCTCGTCACTTCTTTGCCGCCGGAGATGAGCCGCAGCAGCTCCTCGCGCTTCGGCAGCCCTTCCCAGTCGCCTTTAAACTGCGTGGCAATCGCGCCCATATGGTTCGCGCGCTCGAGCGCTCGCAGAAGATTATCGTCTTCGGTTAGCTCGCCGAATTCCAGAACACCCGACAAGAAGCCCGCAGCGAACGCGTCGCCTGCGCCTACCGTATCGACGACGCGTTTGACCGTATACGGCGCAGCTTGAACGACCTGGTCGCCAGCGAAGCCCATCGAGCCTCGCTCTCCGAGCTTCAGCACGACTGCTTTCGGGCCCATCGCCAGGAAGTGCGCTCCGTAAGCCTCCTCCGACATGACGCCCGCCAGAAACTCGGCTTCTTCGTCGCCCGGCATAAAGATGTCGCACAACGGGATGAGAGACAGCAACGTCCGCCGCGCCGCTTCCTCGGTCCACAACTTACGGCGCAAGTTCGGATCGAAGCTAACCGTCAAGCCAAGTTCCCGCGCGCGCTTCATGGCAACGCGGATCGCATCGGCCGATTGCTCGCCTAGCGCGGGCGTAATGCCCGTCACGTGAAGGTGCTTCGCGCCTTCGAACCACGCGTCCGCCACGTGCTCCGGCGCTACCTGGCTCATCGCCGAACCGCGACGGTAATAGTACACGTTCGGATCGCCGTAGCCTTTGAACTCTTTGAAATAGAGCGCGGTCGGATAACGGGCGTCACGCGCGACCTGCGACACGTCGATTCCTTCGCCCGCAAGCGTCGACTGTATCACGTCCCCGAACGGATCCGCGCCTAGCCGGCTGACCCAGCGAACTTTAAAGCCCAGCCGGGATAATCCGATCGAGACGTTCGATTCGGCTCCCGCGATCGTACGCGTGAACAGCGGCGCGTAAGCTAACGCCCCTTCGCTCATCGGTTGCATCGATAGCATGCTTTCCCCGATCGTTACGACGTCGATAGCCTGCGTCGCTGTCATACCGACTTCGCCCCTTGCACCTCGTTCACGTAAGATCTCGCAAGCTCGGCGAGCGCGCCGAATTTACCGTCTTTAACGAACTGCTTGTCGACGAGGTTGCCGCCGAGACCTACGGCGATCGCGCCCGCCGCAAGAACCTCGCGAATGTTGCTCAAGTTAACGCCTCCCGTGGCCACCATCGGAATATGTCCGAGCGGCGCGCGGATTTCTTTCAAATAGTTAATGCCAAGCGAGCCCATCGGGAACACTTTGACCGCGGTCGCGCCAGCTTTGTACGCGCGAACGATTTCGGTCGGCGTCATCGTGCCCGGCCATACTTCGACGCCTTGATCGACGCCATAGCGAACGACTTCTTCGTCCAAGTTAGGAGAGATAATATACTCCGCGCCCGCGGCGATCGCTTCTTTGGCTTGTCCCAAGTCAAGCACCGTGCCCGCGCCGATCCGCATGCGATGGCCGTGTTGCTCGCGGAAGCGCGAAATCATGCCAAGAGCTCCGTCGGTGTTTAAAGTCACTTCGAGGAACACGATTCCTCCGTCTGCCAATGCTTGCGCCGTGGCATCTCCGGATTCGGCGGAAATCCCGCGGATAATAGCTACGATTTTCTCGCGTTGCAGCGATTGCATCAATTCGGAAGACATAATAAGCTCCTTTGCGGACGAAGGACGAATCGATCGAATCGATCGATCCGCCCTCCGCTTTTCGTCGTTTTGCCATCTAGTGTACCACCATGCGTCCGATCGTGCCACTACATTCCGTTATTTTATCGTTTGGTTAGGTTTGAAAATGTTCGATATGGTTCGAGTCATATCCGATTCTATCGCCGTTCCCGCTCTTTCGTGAGCGCCTCCCACATGCCGTTCAAATAAACCGCGCCGAGCGCCCGGTCGTACAAGCCGTACCCCGGCTTGCCGGTTTCGCCCCAGATCATGCGGCCATGGTCCGGGCGAACGGGACCGTCGTAGTCGACGTCGCGCAGCGCACGAACGACTTCCGCCATATCGATCGAGCCTGCGGAAGACAGATGCGCGGACTCTTCGAACGAACGCTCGCCCGAGAACCGGATATTCCGGCAATGCATGAAATTGATACGCCCTTCCCGTCCGAAGCGGCGAACGATCGCAGCCATGTCGTTAGTTGGTTTGGCTCCGAGCGAACCGGTGCAGACGCACAAGCCGTTCGACGGACTATCGTACAGCGCCAGGAACCGAGCGAGTGCCTTCTCGTCCGTAATGATGCGCGGCAAGCCGAAAATCGGCCAAGGCGGATCGTCCGGATGAATCGCCATCTTTACCCCGACTTCTTCCGCGATCGGCATAATAGCGCGTATGAAGTAGGCCAAGTTATCCCACAGCTTCTCCTCGTCGACCTGCGCGTACTGATCGAACAGCAACTGCAAATCTTCCTTGCGATAGCTGCTGTCCCAGCCTGGCAACTGAAGCTCGCCGGTGAGCGGATTCATGCGCTGCACGACTTCTTCCTCGTAAATCAACGCGGTAGATCCGTCCTCGAGCTCATAATCGAGCTTGGAGCGCGTCCAGTCGAACACGGGCATGAAGTTGTAGCAGACGATATCGATTCCGGCGCGAGCCAAATTCCGAATCGTCTTCCCGTAGTTCTCGATATAGCGGTCGCGACTCGGAAGCCCGAGCTTTATGTGCTCGTGTACGGGAACGCTTTCGATGACGCTGAGTTCGAGCCCCGCGGCTTCCACTTTCTCTTTTAACGCGACAATCGTCTCATAAGGCCATTCTTCGCCGACCGGCACGTCGTAGACCGCGCTGACAATCCCCTTCATGCCGGGAATTTGCTTGATTTGCCATAGCTTGACCGGATCGCTGTCGCCGAACCAGCGGAAAGTCAAATACATGTAAGTCCCCCCTCTAAGTGCGTAAAATCCCGTGCTCTCTAAATCGTCATAGCCCCGAACCCGCCATCGACCCGCAGCAGCGAACCGGTGACAAAGCCGGACGCCCGCTCGGAAGCGAGATAGACGATAGCCCCTTGCAGCTCGGACGGGTCGCCGAACCGGTTCATCGGCGTATGCCGCATAATCGATGCGACTCGCTCCTCTGACAAGATCGCCCGGTTCTGCTCAGCCGGGAAAAAGCCCGGTATGACGGCATTCACCCGGACGCGGGCAGGAGCGAATTCACGTGCCAGGAATTGCGTCATGCTGTTCACCGCCGCCTTCGACGCCGAATAAGTAAATACTCGCGATAACGGCGGACCCGAGGACACGGACGAGACGTTGATGATGCTGCCCCCTTGCCCCCGATCGACCATATGTCGGCCGAACACTTGGCACGCTAGCATGACGCTTTTGGCGTTCACGTCCATGATCTTGTCCCATTCTTCCTCTTGGATCTCGAAAAAAGGCGTCGCGCTGTTCACGCCCGGACAATTGAGCAGAATGTCGACGCCGCCCGTCCACGCTTCCACTTCTCCGAGCAACCGCTCGAGATCCGCCTTTGACGTCGCTTCCGCCGAGAAGCAGCGCGCTTGGCCGCCCGCGGCCTCTATGCGCTCGCGTACCGGCACCGCTTTCGCCGCATCCCGCGCGGTTAACGCTACCGATGCGCCGTAAGCGGCCAGCGCCTCCGCCATCAAACCGCCGAGCGTGGAAGACCCGCCGATGACGAGCGCGGTTTTACCCTTAAGATCGAACAAATTCATCATCGAGCCTCACCCCTTTCGACCGCCGGCACCGGCTTGCCGAGAAACCGCCAGAAGTTGCCTCCGAACAAATCGGCGCAATCTCTGCGCACGTCGTCTTCGGTTACCGTCCAACCGGTCTCCAGAACGCGCGTATATTTTTGGATCAACGTCTGCGCGATAATACGTCTAGAATATTCCCATTTGTACAGCAACTGCCCGAAAATCCGGCAATCCGAATGCTGCGGAATGACCGACAGGCCAAGCAACTCGAGCCGCATCTCCGTCATTTCGCGCACCATCGATTCGATGTGCAGAAACCACCAGCAGCCGAACACCATCAGGTTGCGGAATTTACGCGCCAGAACGGCAAGCTCGTGCTGATTTTCCCGCGCCAGCATCGTGATCAGGAACTTCTGCTCCGGATAAGCCCGGCACAGCGATTCGACTGCTCCGACGTCCGATTTCATGCTCATATCGCCCGCTAGCTGCAGGCCGGGGTTGACGCGACGCCGTACGCCGATCATGAGCGCGAAGGGGATGCCTGCCTCTTGGCATGCCGGAACCATAGCCTCGTCGATCATCCGCGTGCGGTGGTCCGTCGCCGGATAGACGAAGTCGCCAGGCATCGATACGGCCAAATACAGCGCGTCCATCCGGTCGATCCACTCGCCCAAAAACCGGCGGACTTCTCTAACGGTTTCCTCCGTCCAATCCGCGGACACGCGGTAACCGAGCCCCGCGAGCTGCGGCCAAGCGTTATCCCAGTCGTTCAGCAACGGATCGACGCGCAACGCCGCATGGAACCTCGGATCGCCCTTCCCGCCTCCGCGCTCCCATGTCGCCCGTTCCGAGGCATCGAGCGGATCGTTCGTCATGACGATATCGCGCACGCCCGCCGTACGCATCACATCGTCGATATGTCCGTCCACGGTCATTCGCGCCCATGCGTCCCGATATGTCTGCAAGTCGCGCGACGACGTATCCAGCCCGAGCTGACGGAACACGTTAAGCACGCCCGAAGCGGCTTCGCTGATCGGCGAGTGCTCGACGAACAACGTCCGCCAGATGAGATCCGCTTGCTCCCGCTTGGACAAGCTCCAGAACTGCTCGTAAGGCATATCGATCCAGCGGAACGTCTCCGAGATAAGGTAATGATACGTGAGCAAATCGTCGAGCTCCCATAAGCAGAGCGACTCGAATTCGGATGCGAACAAATGCGTATGCATATCCGTAACTGGAGTCTGGCGGACAATGGTCTCTACGGCATCCGCTATCGTATGTAAATGTAACGTCGTACCTGCTATTTTCATCGTTTCCATTCGCTGAATCCCGCTTCCTTTTCTTGCAGGTTATTGTTCCTTGCCTGCTTCTTGAACTGATCCGGGGATAAGCCGGTCATTTGCTTGAACAGTCTGCTGAAATGCGCCAAATGCTTGAAGCCGAGCCGGAAGCAAGCTTCGGTCACCGTCATGCCCGGATGCAGGAGGAACAATATCCGCGCTTCGTTAATTCGCTTGCGGTACACGTACTCGAAGATCGTTACGCCCGTAACTTCCTTGAAAATTTTCGCCAAATATGACTTGCTGAGATGGAGCGTCTTCTGAAGCTGGTCCATGTGCAAATCTTCGGTAAACGTCGTCTCGAGCAGCGCGATGACGTCCTGCACCGCTTTTTCCTTCTCCGATGGAAACTCTCTTTGCTGACGCAACGGCTGCAAACACCGCTCGTACACGAAATGCAGCAGATCGACGAACGCGAGCATGCGCCGGCTATCGCCGATTTCATCATGCCGTTCTTGATGCTTATGCATGAGCGACAAAATGCGCTCCGCCTCTTCCTTGTCCTCGCCTCTTAAGCAGAGCCGGTAGTTCTTGAACTGCTGAAACGGCTCGAGCACGTTAATCGCATGCGGCGGCTCCAAATACGGACGCAGCAACGAGGGGTCGAAGTGAATGATCGAGCGGATGTACGGATAAGCCGGATCGATTTTCGCGCAGTGCAGCGTCATGCCGTACATAATAATCAAGTCGCCGGGAGAAAGCGTGTAAATCTGATCGCCAATCAAGTAGTTGCACTTGCCCTCGTGAAAGTAATACACCTCGTAGTAGGAATGCGAGTGAAATACCGGCTCGATCGGCGTATCCGTCCGATGGTTAAACGTGAACATTGCCCTGCAGCTCCCGCACCAGCCCGCCGATGTAATCGGCGAAAAATTTCAGCATGTCCGGGGAACGTCCCGCGAACACGCCGCTGAAATCTTCGACGCCGAGGTATCCGTCATAGCCGATCGCGATCAAATCCTCGATTACTTGGCGCCACGGCACCATGCCCTGATTAATCGGCTCCCAGTCGCTGCGCCAGACGCCGCTTCCATCGGCCGCTTGCCCCGCCGGCTTCCAGCCCGCGTTCTTCACGTGAACGTGCGCCAAGTACGGACCGAGAATTTCCATAGCCATCCGGTAATTTTCGAATCCTTCGTGCACCGTGTTGCCCGGGTCGAACAGGACGCCGATGTGCGCGGGATCCATCCCTTCGACGAGACGCCTCGCGGCGGAAGCCGTCGCGGCAATCGTGCCATGGTGAATTTCGATCAAGCCTTTGACTCCGTATCTCGCGCACAGTTCTTCGCAAGCGCGCAAATATTGACGCTCAAGCGCGAACAGCTCGTCGAAAGGCTTGCTGCGGTCGTAACCCGGAACGCCGAGCCGGATGAACGACGCCCCTAGCGCCTTCGCCGCTTGCAGCACTTGCTCGGTCGCTTCCAAATCGCCCGCCTTCAAATAAGGCGTAACGCTAAGCGTACGAATGCCGTGACGCTCCGCCGCCTCCTTGAATCTGGCAAGCTCCGCCTCGCCCGCGGACGGTTGAATCGTGCACCGATTGTTCCCCCAGTACGAATACGGTTGGCTTGCCGCGTTCGCCGGCAGCTCGGTATATCGCCATTCGATGCCTTCCAATCCGGCTGCGTGTGCCGCTGCAGCCAATTCATCAGGTCCAAGCTCGGGCGTCGAAACCGTAAAAACCGAAAGCTTCATCATTATTAATCGTCCCCCCGGGATCGCATAAGTGTATGCTTACACGCGTATGGCTTGAAGCTGAGCCCTCAAGCACAATTCCGCGGCTTTGAATGCATGCGCCTGCGTCATCGCCTTTTCCGTGCGGTTCAAGCTGTCTAAGATCAACTCGCCGAAGTAAGGGAAGCCGACTTGACCGCCAAGCTCCAGATGGAACTCTCCTTCTCCATTAACCATGTACAGATGGTCGCCGCTTCCGTGTCTAGCGATATCGACGTATTTGCGAAGCTCGATATAACCGTTCGTGCCGAGGATCATCGTCCGGCCGTCGCCCCAAGTGGACAAGCCGTTAGGCGTTAACCAATCGACGCGAAAATAGTTCGTAACCCCGTTATCGCCCCGCAGCGTCGCGTCGCCGAAATCCTCGAGTTCGGGATACGCGGGGTTATTGTAGTTGCCGACTTTGCTGTGAAGCACCTCTGCATCGGCGCAGCCGCCATAGTACAGAAATTGCTCGATCTGGTGGCTGCCGATATCGCACAAGATTCCGCCGTATTGCGATCGGTTGAAAAACCAATCCGGCCGCGATGCCGCGTTCAGCCGGTGCGGACCGAGCCCGAGCACTTGCACGACCTTGCCTATCGCGCCGTCTTTGATGAGCTGTCCCGCGAACACGGCGCTTTCCACGTGCAGCCGTTCGCTGTAATAAACCGCGTATTTGCGGCCCGTTGCCGCAGCTACGGCTTTCGCCTCTTCCAATTGCTCTAAGGTGGTGAAAGGCGTTTTATCGGTAAAATAGTCTTTGCCGTGCCGCATCACCTTCACGCCGAGTGGCCCGCGGTCGCTCGCGATCGCTGCTGCCGCCACCAGGCGGACTTCCGGATCCTGCAGGATCTGCTCTTCCGATTGCGCCACCTTCACTTCAGGATAAGCGGCGACGAACCGTTCGACTTTAGCCGGATCGCGATCGTACACCCATTTCAGCGTCGCGCCTGCTTCCCGAAGACCGTTGCATTGCCCGTAAATGTGACCGTGCTCCAGCGACATCGCCGCGAAGACGAACTCGCCAGCCCCGACGACCGGTCGAGGCTTGCCTTGCGGCGCATAATTCATTCCATTAGCTCTCGACATGGCTTAGCGCCCCCTTATCGTGCGGACGGCTGCGCATTCGCCGCATTCGCCGCCTTCGACCGCTCGATTTGCTCCTGTAGCTTCGCGCAAAACAGCTCTTCGTCGATCGGGAGATCGACCCAGCCGTCCGTCCAAGTGGACAGCAGCATCGCGTTAGAAATCGTCAAGCCTTTGATGCCTTCCTCACCCGGAGCGATCAGCGGCGTACCTTTCAAGATCGCCTGCGTCCAGTTTCTCGTGATGTGGAGGTGCTCCGCGCCCCCCGGCGTAATCGGAATTTCGAACTTCCAAACTTCCGGTTGGGCGAAGCTTTCCGTATTCCGCTTGTTGAATTCCGACTCCGGCTCGCGGAGACGCCAAAACGTCATTTGATCGTTCTCGATGACGATTTTGCCGCGGTCGCCCGAAATTTCGAACCGGTTCGTACCCGGCGCTTCGTGCGTCGACGTGACGAACACGCCGGACGCGCCGTTCTCGTATTCCACGTATGCCGTTACGTCGTTCTCGACTTCGATGTCGCGATGTTTGCCGAATTGGCAGAACGCGCGGATGCGTTTCGGCATTAAACCCGTCGTCCATTGCCACAAGTCGAGCTGGTGCGGGTCCTGATTGATGAGCACGCCGCCGCCTTCGCCTGCCCAAGTCGCTCTCCAGCCGCCCGAATTATAGTAGCTCTGGGAGCGGTACCAATTCGTAATAATCCAGTTCGTCCGGCGGATCTCCCCGAGCTCTCCGGAAGCGATCAATTCCTTCAGCTTGCGGTAAAGCGGATTCGTCCGCTGGTTGTACATGATGCCGTATATTTTGCCGCTGCCCGCAGCAGCCTCGTTCATCTCTCTCACTTGCTTCGTATAGACGCCGGCAGGCTTCTCCACCAAGACGTGCAAATCGTGCGCGAACGCCTCGATCGCTTGCTTCGGATGCTCGTAGTGCGGCGTGCAAATGATAACGCCGTCCACTTCGCCCGAGCGGAACATCGCTTCCGGCGAATCGAAACGCTTCACGCCGTCTCCCCACTCCGCCTTCGCTTGATCCAGCCGCTCCGGTCTAACGTCGCATACGGCTGCAAGCACGCCGCCGCTAACTTGACCTTCAATCAAATATTTCGCATGACCGGTACCCATGTTCCCTAAGCCCACAATGCCGATTCTAACGCGCTGCATAATGCACTCTCCTTCGATTCGAGAAGTGTTTACTTTACGTCCCCATTGTATCATTGTTATCTGTGAGCGAACTTCACTACCAGTATACAAATTCTGTTTTCATTTGACTGTGAGTCAACAAAAAAAGACGACCGGAGTTTTATCTCCTATCGTCTTTCCGTGCGCGCAAGATCAAATATGCAATAGATAGATGACTCCCGTAACCGTCGCGACGCTGCACACGGTGCTGACGAGCACGGTTTGGGAAGCGAACTCTTGTTCATTGTCGAATTCGACCGCCAGCAATACGCTGCTTAACGAAGTCGGGACGGCGGACGATACGATCAGCGCCGAAGCCATGAGCCCCTCAAGTCCCATAGCATTCACGACGCCCCAAGCGAGCAGCGGACCTACGATCAACCGGAGCACGGTCGATAAGCTTACGTCCACGACGAGCTTGCGGCTCAGCGATCCGCGAATGCTCCCTAGCTGCACACCGAGCGTAAAGAGCGCCGTGCCGATGAACGCATTGGACAAATAGCCGACGGATATATCGATCGATTCCGGCAAAGGAACGTCGAGCCCTCTCATCAGGAACGCGAGCGGAATGACATAGATGACCGGCATGGACAAGATCACCCGGCGAATGGCTCGCCAGTCGGCTTTGTGCGCGTTAACGCTATAGATGCCGTAAGTGTTCGGGACAAGCGACTGCATCATCATAATAAGTACTTGCACCGACAACGTGTACGGGTTGCCCGAGAACGCAAGCTGATTGATCGGAATACCGTAATTGGCGCTGTTGTAGAAAAGCACGCTGTTGCGCATGGCGCTTTTTTGGCCGCCTTCGTATTTGCGAAGCCTGATGACCGCCTCGACGATCGTATACTGCGCCAACATAAACAGGGCGAAGAATAGCATTACCTGTCCGAACAGCTTGAGCGAAATCTCGGTTTCGTACAGCAGCTTGAACATGATCGCCGGCGAGAACAAATAGAAGTTAAGCTTCGAAAGCGTCTTAATATCAAGATCGAAAATCCGGTGCAAGACGGCGCCGAGGCTAATTACGATCGAGAGCGGGAGTACGTTGTTCCACAAAATATGCAAAAAGATATCCATGAAGTCTTCTTTCCGTTGCGAGATTTGGTAATGCTATTATCGGCTCCGTGCTATAATATTTCAACCTACTAAAGTAACGAAAGGATGAACCTTCATGGCTTTCGGCATTACCCGGGCTGAGCTCGATGCGTGGAAAGCGGCGGTCAGCCGCGGCGAAATCGCCTACATAACCCACTACTGGCTGGATCCCCGATTTGCGGGAGTCCGTACCGTGACGAAGGTCGGTTGCGCGGATTTGCCGCGGCTGCGGGAATGGTGCGTCGCCAACGGGCTGAACCCGCGGTACATCCATAATCGGCCGCCCTATCCGCATTTCGATCTGATCGGACCGAAGCAAACGGAAATTTTGCGCCGCGAAAATTTAATCGATCAACTGGAGCGGTTTAAGTTGGAGGGTTGAGTGTGATGTTTGCGGTGGCTGCCGGGATTAAGGTAACTCGATTCCATCGTGCTATAGCGTGCCGTCGAGCTCATTTCAGATCAGTAACTCGATGTCATCGTGCTATTGCGTGCCGTCGAGCTCATTTCAGATCAGTAACTCGATGCCATCGTGCTATTGCGTGCCGTCGAGCCCATTTCCTCTCAGTAACTCGATGCCATCGTGCTATTGCGTGCCGTAGAGCGCATTTCCGTCTTGTAACCCGATATTTCCGCGCTATTACCCCACTCCGTGCCGAATTCCGATCAGTAACCCGATTTTCCCGCGCTATTACCCGACTCCGAGCCGAATTTCGTACAGTAACCCGATTTTCCGCGCTATTACCCCACTCCGCACAGTATTCCATTCAATAACCCGATATTTCCGCGCTATTACCCGACTCCGAGCCGAATTCCGTTCAGTAACCCGATATTTCCGCGCTATTACCCCACTCCGCACCGTATTCCAATCAGTAACCCGATATTTCCGCGCTACGCAAAAATCCCCCTCGCCACAATCAACCTGAGCGAAGGGGATTTCGTTATAAAGCGAATTAGTTCCTATTCCATTCGAATCCGATTTTGTTCAGGAACGCCCGAGCCAGTACCGCATGGCCCGCTTGCGTAGGGTGAACGCGATCCCATGCCAGTGTCGCGGAGTACAGCTCTTTAAGCACTTCGTTAAACGCGGCTTGCGTGTCAATGAACTGCGTGCCGTAATCGGCTGCAACGCTGCGGACGATCGCGCCGTATTCGTCCATCGTGCGACGCATCGCGTCTTGCTCGTTGCTCTCGATAAAGAACGGTGTCATTAGCACGAGTCCGCCTTGCAGATGCGGTTTCGTCTCCGCGACGAGCTTGCGCAAAGTCGCTTCGTACTGGTCTTTGTATACATGCCCATCGGTAATGAACGGCGTGTCGTATTGCCGCCAGACGTCGTTCGTGCCGATCATGACGACAAGCCAGTCCGGCTTCCGGTCGATAACGTCCTCTTGCCATCTTGCTTCCAGGTCGACAACCGTATTGCCGCTAAGCCCGGTATTGACGACCCGAATTCCGAGCTCCGGGTAAATGGCTTGAAGCAAGGAGTCTACTAGCGACACGTACCCTTTGCCGAGCGCCCCGAACAATCCTTCGCCGACAGGCTTAGCGCGATCGCAATCCGTAATGGAATCTCCGATAAACAACAGCTTTTGGCCTTTTTGCAGCAGCACGCGCTCATCACTCCAACCTTAAATGTGTCGATACAGCTTCATTCATTGTACAACCATCTAAGCTACCGTGGATAGAACGAAATCGTTGCTTTTGCCACACCGACCTGAAACTCGCGATTCTCTCAGCCGTTGCTAATATCCGATTGCGGATTGCCTTCCTCTTGACGCCACTTCGCGTTTACCCAAGTAATTAAGAACGAGATTCCGCCAAGCACGAGCAGCACGAAAACTTTGTATAACGCTTCTTCGCCTTGAAGATCCATGAAGATTGCCTTGATAGCTACGAGAACCAAGACGACGGATCCGAAAATCCGGAACAGGATTTGCCGTTGATGAGCACCCCACAAGTATAGAAGCAACGCGTAAATCCCCCACGATACGGTCAGTGATAGCTGCAGCAATTGATCCGAATATTCGTCGAAATAGACGAGGAACACGTTCTGAATTTGTACGGTCAACAGCCCGCCGACGATTAGATGGCTTAGCAGAGCGAACAGCATCGACATCACGTATGCCGAATTATCGGTCGATCTCACGACGATTCCGCGCATCGCGTAGTAGAATCCGATGGCTGCGAGCAACACCCAAGCCATCGCCCCCCAGTTCAGGAACGGAATGAACGTGCCGAACCATTCCCCTCTTGGCGCATCCCAAGTTTCGACGAACCAATAGATGCCTACGACCGTCCATATCACGACGGATGCAATTGCAGCGGACATCCAATGCTTGACTTGCCCAACCAAGGCGAGCAGTCCTGCGATACCGCCCCATACGAATACGTTCACCAAAGGTTTTGCTTCGAGCCCGCTGCCGAGACTAGAGGAGGCCAGCAGAAGGAGCAACATACCAGCTAACATATGGCTGACGGAAGCCGAATCCGCCTTGCCGACCAGACGTAGCATGAACATTCCAGTACCGATGAAGACTGCTCCAAGCAACGCGATGACGACGGAATAAGGAAGATCGTCTTGCAAAATATTGATCGCCCAGCAGCCGAACAGAATTCCGTTGGCTAAGCTTAAATACATGCTCCAACCGTCGAAGCAACGGTTGCTTCTCCACGAAGCGATCATAAATCCGATCGCATAGAACGCAAAGGCGGCCAACGCGTACCGAAGCGGCATGCTCCACAATCCGTCAACCGGCGGATTATAGTGGACGAAATACGCTGCATATATGATCCACGTTCCGATGAACGCATGAACTCGCAGCTCGCTCCATCTTTTGGCCACGCTGATCGAGAAGAAAGCGGCATTGATGACAAACAAGTAAATGAAGAGGCTGAACACTTGATCCGTCTCCGGTTGCATGAGCAACGGGGATAACAATCCGCCGGCAAGCGAAATGTTCATGAGCAGGCGGGAACCGAAGCGATAAGAGAACGCCGTTACGCCCGCGGTCACTGCCGTCATGCCGATGAGCACGGTCATCGGACTCCACAGACCGTAATAGATGCCGGCGAACGAGAACGTAGCGTATAGTACGCAGGCGCCAAGACCGAGCACGATTTGGCTGACGTAAGCGGACCGTCTTTTCCGCGACGCCTCAAGTCCGGCTACGCTTAAGCCGGTGCCGCAGAGCAAACCGAATCCGATTTTCATAACATCCGTAATCCAACCCTCATCGAGAGAATATTTGAACAATGTAATGAACGCCGATAAGACGAATAACACGCCGAGTAGAGAAGTCCAGTGCTTGCGAACGATAGTTTCCATTACGATCTACCTCCATGTAGGGGTGTATACCGATTTAACCTTCTGATTACCGCATCGATGCCGAGGACGATTCCAAGCAGCGCGAAGCACATAAGCAGCGCTACGACTTCTAATTGCAACAAGTACCAAGGCCACGGCGATAGCAGATCCAATAACGAACCCGAGCTTGGCTTGCGAGCGAGGAACATGAAGTTGGTTCCCGCCAATGCATTCGTGATCGCTGCCGGAACGGCCAGAACGTGCAACCATCCGATCGCTCGGAAGACCGAAGCCGCGGTCGGTCGCCAACCCGTCACCGCCGTCATGTAAATGCTCGCCGAGATGATGGCTCCGTGAGCGAGGAAGAAGTGAAAGTAGCGAAATTCGTAGTACGTCGCATCCAAGTCCGGTGTCAGGAGCGCCTGCAGTGCGCCCAGTATGCCAAGAAAGAAGGCGATCTCGTATAATTTCTTATTTCTGGTGAGCAGCAACGCCGCCGACACCCAAACCATAATGCTGCACAGCTGAAAAGGAAGCGAATACAGTCCCCAGTTGTCCGTCAGCGTGTACCAGCTATAGAGCGAGACCTCGCTTCCGATCAGAATCGCGGCAAGAGCTTTCCTCGCGATGTTGTCCATGCCGGAACGTCTCAGTCGCCGCCGGTACCCGATAATGCCGATTGCCAGCGCTGCCGCCATCGCAATTCCTACTCCATGCGCCCATGTGAACGGTTCGAATGCCACCTTCGCCACTTCCTTTCCAGTCGATGCTACTAGCATCTCCACACCTTCATTCTAGAAAAATGGCGCAAAAAAAATAGTACCAACTATTCGTGGTACCGCCGAAATATTGATGTGTGGGTTCTTGTCAAAATCGTGAATGGGATAAAGTTCTTGTCATTCAAAAATGACAACAGCATTATCCCATTAAATAAAAAAAGCCGCGATTTACGCGGCAAGAAGAAAGCTAATATGCTCTTAGGGATATAATTTAAGTGAATCACCATTGGGATCACCATCAAATAACTCCCCGTTGTTTGCAAGTGCAACTACTTTATAGGCATCTCCGCCTATTTCTCTAATGTCATGAAGCATAGCCAGTCTTGATTGATCACCTAGATACCATACAGTGCCGTCGTCTTTAAGTCCAAAAGCACCGCTGATTTTCATTACATGATCCATAAGCAGAATTGGCTTCTGCACCGTCTTAATGCCCCGCGAGTCAGGTATTATAGGCACCACATCTACTCCCACAAGCTGGTAGTCATCCGACTTTGCAGTCCCCCAAGTCCACACATTTCCATTTTTATCTAATGAAAAATGATAGTCTTCTCCTTCTTGAAGATCGACAATGTCATGTAATCCAATAACCATATAAGGTGATCCGTCATATGTCTCCCAAACCGTTCCGTTACTTTTAATTCCGGTCATACAACTCCCAACTACTTTTGCATTATCTAACCATTCATATGGGTGTACAGCTAACTGGGATTTTTTTAATTCCTGATGGCTTACTAATTTGGTGCTAGCCATTTCATTATTCGTTGGAAGTTGGCAATCTGAGGCTTTCCAACCCCAAACGGTTCCATCCTTTTTTTGATAAATAAATCCATCACCTGATCCCCATAAATTTATAACTTCATCGGCATAGGGAAATTTTGTTGCCGTTTTAACTTGAGGATGGGAATCAAATAAACCTTCCTGTACATACTTCAGTGGTTCTCCCCAAAACCATATACTTCCGTTCTTTTTTAGTGCAAAGTTTCGACTCTCACCTCTGACAACTTTTACAACGCTATCTAATTTATCAATTTGAACAAATTTAGTGGTATCGGTTTCAAATGATCCATCATCCGTATCATTAGCATGAATCAACTGATCTTTTTGAATTATGACATAACCTTTAGTTGTTATTAAAAATGGGCCGCTAAATAAATGTTCTATATCCTCTAAATTGGATACAGGATGATGTTTAACATCCCCCACATATTTGCATCCTGCTAAAAGAAGAAAAGAAACAAATAGGCTTATACCCATATATATTTTTCTTACTTGGTTGGGTTTCAATTTATTACTCCTTAATAACTGTTTTGTATTAAATTGTAACCTTGATACAACTTAGTTTTTATCATAATCTTTTCCTTCGATCGTGCGGTTTCGTTCATCGCGGTCGGCTTCGGCTCCCAGCAAACCAAGCTCCTTCGCCTGTCTTGCGGCATCCTTCGAGCCTGTAACCTTCAGCTTCTTCAAAATATGGTTAATGTGGTTTTTCACCGTCCGTATGGAGACGAATAACTTGTTCGCCATCTCGGACTGCGAGTAGCCTTGATCGACCAACTCCAGCAGTTGAAGCTCCGAGGGCGTCAGCTTATCCTGCATCGTCTTCACTTCGAATTCACGCTCGATTCGTTTAAGGCGCCGGAACTCCTCCCGCATTCGTTCCGCGGCTGCCGGACTTATCGGAGACTGTCGCCTTGCCGCCGCGCGGATCGCATCGGGCAAAGATTCGAAATCGGATTTGATCTGGTAATCGATCGCTCCGGCTTGGAACGAGCGGAAAATCAAGTCCTTCTCTTCCATCGAGGTCAGCATGATGACTCTGGCGCCTGTCGCGAGCGAAACCTCTTCCGCGAGCGCTATGCCTTCGGGCACCCCGTCCAGCATGATGTCCATGAGCGCAACGTCGGCTGGCGGCGGATTGTCGGAAACGAGCGCTTGCCTGACTTCTTCCGGCCGACTGGCGGAGAAGACGATGCCGATGTCCGGCTGATTCCCAAGATAAGCGGACAAGACGCGTAGCCAGTCCGGGTCGTCCTCGACGAACCATACATTGATCTTAGACATTCGCTGACCTCCCGAAATCGACTGGATCTACAACCGCATGCATCGCGGCAATGCTCCGTTTCGGAAAAGTAAACATGACGCTCGTGCCTTCCCCTACTCGGCTGCGAACGAGCAAATCTCCTCCGTGCTTTCGCATCACGTAATAAGCGTAAGGCAAGCCGAGTCCGAAATTCGTATCCTGTCCGCGTTTTGTCGTATAGAACGGCTCCAGCGCTTTGCGCGCCTGCGTCTTGTCCATGCCGCCGCCCGAATCGCGGACTTCAACCGTCAGCTCCCGCTTGCTGGCGCGAAGCGACACTTGAAGCGTTCCCGCTCCGTTCATCGCTTCGATGGCGTTCGCGATAACGTTATGGATCGCTTCTCCGACTTGCGCCGCGTCCACGTTGCAACGCCAACCGGCCGGAACTTCAATACTTACCCGTATCGACTCAAGCTTAGGCTCGCACGATTTGATGACGCTTCGAATCAAGTCGCCGAGCTCGGTCTCGACCGGACGAATGATCAAATCCTCCGTCCGGCGGTGCACGCGGGAGATCATCTCTTGAATGTGCCGCGATGCGTTCATAACCGCGTTAACGTCTTCGAGCAGCTCCCTTTGGTCGGTAGACTCCGCGTAAGCTTTCATTTTTTCGCCGAACAACCGCATTTTGCCGACGTCGTTCTTGATCGCATGATGCAGAATCGCCGTGCCGGACGTTACCGCGCGCAACGTCGAATCGAGTCTCCGCCGATCAATAAGGACGCGCACCCCGAGAAATCCGTAAGTAAACAGCCCGATCACGAAGACGGCTATGCCCATCCCTACGAACCAGGTGTTGAACCGCCACATTTGCCGCATCCCGAGACTAGGCAACACGTAGCTCATCAGCATAGCGAATAGCGTCGGCGGCAGTACGGCAAGGCAAATGATCCAGTGGGAGCTTGAACGCGCGTAATGCTGCGTTTTTTTCGAAAGGACCGCCCATGCGCCGATCGCGAAGTGCGGAATCGCCCACCAGACGATCGCTTCGAACGTGACCGGCTTTACCTCGTTGTACGGCGGCGTTAATAGTACGAACCCGGCGATCGGCACTAGGAGCACGACCGGGACAAGCTTTGCTAGCATGTAAGAAAGCACAACCGGACGATAGGCAAGCGCGAATAGCAAAAATGCGTACGGTACGCCGTAATAGCAAAATAGCGACGATAGAGCTTGGACGTTATACAAAGCATGCGCCAACGTCCCTCCGTCCTCGAGCGTCGGAATGACGACATTGGCAAGCGTCGCCGCGCACGCCCCGGCCCCGCCGCTGAACGCAAGCAAGCCGAGACGCCGATTAACCGGCGATCTCGGCTCTGACAGCCATACGATAATGGCTACCGCCCATAATGCAATCCACACGAACAGCATCCGCAGGCTCCTTCGTTCGAGGCGCTGTTCCCCCGTCTATTGCTGCTTGAACGCGTTGTTATAGCATCGCCGGCATACCGGCTTGTAGTCTTCGTTGCCGCCGATATGAATCTGCTCGCCTTCGTTGACGGGAATGTCGTCCCGGAAACGGATGACCATCGTCGCTTTGCGGTCGCAATACCAGCAGATCGTCTTGATCTCCTCGATTTTGTCGGCTTGGATGAGAAGGTTGTAGCTTCCTTCGAACAGCTTATTCTGGAAATCGTTCTTCAATCCGAACGCCATAACCGGTATCCCAAGCTCGTCGACGATGCGCGTAAGCTCCAGCACTTGGCGTTTATTAAGGAATTGCGCCTCGTCCACGAGAACGCAATAAATTCTTTTATTATCCGACTCCGGTTCGTACGATTTAACGCGCTCATAGAGATCGGTGCTCGAATCGACCGGAATGGCCGGGCGAGTCATTCCGACGCGCGACCCGACTTGGTCCGTGCCGCCTCTCGTATCGATCGACGGAGTGAATATAATGACCGGTTTGCCTTGTTCTTCGTAATTGTGGGCAACCTTGATGATTTCGAATGATTTGCCGCTGTTCATCGTGCCGTACTTGTAGTATAACTGCGCCAACGGATTCCCTCCATGCCGATGATGTTAGCCCAATTATACATGAGAAACCGGCCATGCAGTAGCCTCGGTTGTCGAATGGCGCGCAAAAAAGTCGAATCGTTAAGGTGAACGCAAAAAAACTGTGCGGCTTCGCACAGTTTTCATCCGCTTGGCTATGTGCATTATCCTTGCAGACCCTTTTTCACCCAACCCGCGACGGTCGCGGTACGTTGGCCTTGATGGATGACCGCCGCCTTGACGTCTTCGACCATTTTGCCGTCCTGGCCGACCGTCACGCTAACGCCGTACGGATTTCCTCCTGCCGCGAACATGACTGGATCGGTATAACCCGGCCCCGCAATAATGCCGCCCCAATGATAAATCGACGTATACAGCGACAAGATAGTCGCTTCTTGACCGCCATGCGCGTTACCCGCGCTCGACATGGCGCTGACGACTTTGTTGGCCAGTTTGCCGGTGAACCAAAGCCCGCCGAGCGTATCGAAGAACTGCTTCATCTGCGCGGCCATGCCGCCGAATCGGGTGGGTACGGAGAAGATGTACGCGTCCGCCCATTCCATGTCCGCGTTGGTTACGACAGCCACGTCTTTGGTCGCATCGACATGCGCCTTCCATCCAGGGTTCGCCGCGATCGCGGCTTCGGGCGCTAGCTCGGGAACGCGAAATATTTTAACCTCTGCCCCGGCCTGTTTCGCGCCTTCGGCCGCCCACTGCGCTAACTGATAATTCGTTCCGGTAGAGCTATAATAGATGACCGCCAGTTTGACATCGGACACAGGAATCCACTCCTCGACCTTTACGTACAACGTACAGGATGCCTCGGGAGCGTCGATTTCAATCTTTAGGAAAATATTGATACCTGTCCAAACAGAGGAAAAGAAAGCTCCAATCGCGAATGATGTAGCATACCTAGAATGAGGAGTAGATTTTACTTGTATACCAAATTGTCGATCGCCGCGGTTCTATTGCTTATGCTTTGTTCGTGCGGAGCCCGTATCACGCCGGAGGACACTCTTGAGCAAGCGATTGCGGCCCACGAGCAAGCGGATCATTTTCAAGTTCATATGAACGCTTCGCAGAAAACGGATATGGATGCGGTATCGGTCAAGCAAACCGCAAGCACGAACGTTCAAATCGCAAAAGATAAGAATCAATATTATATGGACAGCAATATTAAAAATCCGGTCACATCGATTGACACTAGGCTGTATATAGACGGCGAAGATTACTACATGCAGTCCGACAAATTAGAAATGGAATGGATGCTACTCGATGATCCGGACATCAAATCCCAGCTCGGCGGATCGTTAATGATGGATTACGACAACCCGAGCGTCTATTTGAATTTGCTGCTCGACGACGTTAACCGAATGACGGTCAAAACGAAGGACGGAGCAACCCGTTTAGTCGTCACCGAGCCGACGGAGAAGACGAAGCTCGCGATCGCCCAATATTTAATTGACAACGCCAAAACGATGGAACAGGGGACGGACTTCGATATCGAAGTTCAATCCGTCGATATGAACGACCTGGAAATCGTCTTCGACGAACGGACTTCTCTTATTCGATCGATCTCGATGGATCAAGTCGTGAAGTTGAAATTCGGCATCCCTACCGCCGAAAGCAAAATTAAACAGACCAACATGACCATCTCTCAAACGCTAACCGTAACGTACGACCACTATGACGATACGGAGATCGAGCTTCCCGACGAACTGACGACGTTTCTTGCGGGTTAACATTTAAAGATGAACTGCGATACTGCGACATAAAGCCGCCAACCCGGTCGAGATGACGGGATTGGCGGCTTTTGCATGGCATCAAACTTTCACAAGCGGAAAATCCGGGGATAGCTCGGCCATATAATCCGCCGTATCCCACGTTAAACTCTCGACGAGCGGCGTAACCGGATACATATGAAAATCGGCTCTGGGCAACGCGTGCAGCATGCCGATCAACGATTCGATTCTCGTCTCGTCCCGGTTGAGCCACATATCCATTGCGTAATCGTCCAATACGATCGGAAGCGCATGATCCGTTCCGAAAGCGGTACCCGCCGTAATGACTGTGCACATCGGAAATTCGTTTTTTTCGGAATCGAGCCATACGTCGTACATGCCTGGCATCGCGAAAGTCCGTTGTTCGCGGTGAACGACCCGCCAAGCGCGCCGGACTTTCCCTTCTTGTTTCCAGATGTAGAAGCCGCTGCACGGCACGACGCAACGCTTCTTCTTCAGCATCGACCCTAAATACGGCTTATCGCCCAGCGAATCCAAGCTCGTGTTGACCGAGCTTTTCCCCCAATACGGCATCAATCCCCAGCGTTGCTGGTTCAAGCACCGCTCTTCCCCCATTTGCTCGATGACCGGAACGAGCTGCGTCGGCGCGATATTGTAGCGCTGGTTGTAAGGGATATGTACGCGATCGATACGAAATTCGTCCGTCAAATCGGACAGTTCTGCCGTTAATGAATAGCGGTTGCACATGCAAATCAGCCCACGCTTCCCGATAGTAGATTCGGGTTAGTGTGAGCCGATAGCATGTAAAATATGCGCGGGTTGGTTAAACTTTCTTCGTGCTATCGCCACCAATCATCGTATAACGTCACCGGGCCTTGGCGCTTATGTTCGGATGCCGCGTAGCGCTGCTCGATCTTCTCCCGAACATCGTCGGGGACGGTCTTGAGCTCTAGAAAGTCGTCCAATTGCTCGTAAGTTAACCCAAGCGCGTCTTCATCCGGCAGTCCCGGCTTCTCGTCTTCCAAATCCGCGGTAGGCTTTTTCTCGTAGAGATGCTTCGGGCAATCCAGGCGCTTGAGCAGTTCTCTGCCTTGGCGCTTATTCAGGCCGTAAATCGGCGCCAAGTCGCACGCGCCATCGCCGTGTTTCGTATAAAAACCGGTAATCGCCTCCGCCGCGTGATCCGTTCCCAGCACGAGCAAGCGGTAATGGGCGCCTAAGTCGTACTGCACTTTCATTCGCTCGCGCGCCTTCACGTTGCCCCGTAGAAAATCGCTTAACGTCTCGCCCGTCGCTTGTTCGAACGCCTTCACCGACGCGTCGACCGCCGGTTTGATATCGACGGTTAGGATACGCGACGGACGGATGAATCGAATGGCGTCCTGCGCGTCGTCTTCGTCCCGTTGCGTGCCGTACGGCAAACGAACGGCCAAAAACGAATATTTGCCGGAAGGCGCCGCCTCGTTGATCGCGTCGATCGCAAGCTGCGCGAGCTTGCCGGCGAGCGTGGAATCTTGCCCTCCCGACATGCCAAGCACGAATCCCTTAGCCCCCGTCCGAACGAGATAGTCCTCCATGAACTTAACCCGTCTATCTATTTCCGTCTCTACGTCAATGCGGCTTCTGACCTGCAGCCTCCGCGCGATTTTCTCTTGTATGCTCGACATCGCGATCCGCTCCTTCGTCTTTCCGGAATATACTGGCACTGTGCGTATTGTCCCGCCCGCGCAACGGCTTATACTCCGAAAACGCAAAAAAACCCGCCGTCCGAAGACGGTCGGGGCTTGCTGCGTAAGGCTGTCAGTCCGCGTAATACATAAATCCGAGCGCGCCCGGACCCGTATGCGTCGTAATGACCGGAGTCGCCGGACGAACCATGACCGGCGCGGAAGTAAAGCGCGCGATCTGCTCCGTCAGCTTCTCGGCGAGCGGCAAATTGTCCGCATGGGAGATAGCGATGCCGCGGACGGTTTTGCCGGCGATGTCTTGCTCGAACCGCTCGATGAGCGCTTTGATCACTTGCGACATGTTGCGCACGCGCGCGACCGGCGTGTAGACGCCTTTGTCGAGCATGGCGATCGGCTTGATGCTGAGCAGCGACCCGATCCAACCGGCGGCTTTGCCGATGCGCCCGCCTTTGATCAAGTTGTCGAGCGTATCGACGACGACGAGCAAAGACGTATGCGACAGAATCTCCTTTAACCGCGCCACGATGCTCGATACCGGTTGACCATCGCGCGCCATTCGCGCCGCTTCGATCACTTGGAATCCGAGCGCTTGCGAAATCATCTGCGAGTCTATGACTTCCACTTTGCTCGTCGACATTTCCGCGGCGACACAAGCGGCGTTGTATGTACCGCTAAGTCCGCTCGTCAAATGAATGGAAATAACCGTATCGCCATTCTCGCCAAGACGGTTGTACGTATCGACGAAGACGCCGACCGGCGGCAACGACGTTTTGGGCAGCTCGGAGCTTCCTTTCATTTTCTGGATGAACTCCAGAGGGGTAATCGTAACGCTATCCAAATACGTTTCTCCGCCTACGTACACCGAGAGGGGAATCACTTCTATGTCGTATTTGCTTAAGAGCTCCTTAGGGAGATCGGTCGTCGAATCGGTCACGATTTTAATTCCGGCCATAATAGTCACCTTCTAGTTGAGTAAGAACCTTCCTATTATACCCGTTCGATCGACAATTGAAAAACGACGGAACCTTCCTATGGCGCTAAAAACGGGCCGTTTCGTCGAAATTCCGCGCGGCGATTGGCGCCCCGGCGTCGAGCTTGGAGCCGATTCGTGGTATGATGAGAGGAGCAACCGGAAGCCGGCTACGGCTTATTCCTCTCAGAGAAGGAGCTCGCCTTCATGACTTTACCTAAAGAAATAGCGATCTTGAGCGTCCCTTTCGATTTGGGTGCCGGACGCAGAGGCGCGACCGAGGGACCCTCGGCCATCATCCAAGCCGGACTTGAACAACGACTACAATCGCTAGGCATGGCCAGCGAAGACGCGGGTGCCATCCGTTACACGGCAACCTCGGAAATAGATCAGGCGTCCGACAATTTGAAAAATTTAGCGGACGTTATAGCCGTCAACGAAGCGTTATCCGAACAAGTATCCCGCGTAATATCGTCTGGGAAATTCCCTCTCGTGCTCGGCGGCGACCATAGCATTGCTATCGGCACGATCGCGGGCGTCGCGCAGCATTATAACAATCTCGGCGTCATCTGGATCGACGCGCATTCCGATCTGAACACGCCGGAGACGACCGGATCGGGCAACATCCACGGCATGTCGCTTCGGGTGAGCTTGGGTGAAGGGGATGCAAGGTTGACGGGCATCGGAGGCGCCGGAGCGAAAATCAAGCCGGAGAATGTCGTGCTGATCGGCGCGAGGTCGCTCGATCCCGGGGAGAAAGCCTATATTAAGGCGGGTAATATGACCTGCTTCACGATGTACGACGTCGACCGCAAAGGCATGAGCCACATTATGGAGGAAGCGATTCGCATCGCCGGCAACGGCACGGACGGCGTCCATCTTAGCTTCGATATCGACAGCGTCGATCCGGGGGAAGCTCCGGGCACCGGCACGCCGGTCCAAGGCGGGCTCAGTTACCGCGAAGCGCACCTCGCTATGGAGATGCTAGGCGAATCGGGCATCGTGACTTCGGCCGAGTTCGTAGAGGTCAGTCCCGCTCACGACTCCGGGAACAAGACGGCGAATTTGGCCATGGAGCTCATCTGCTCGTTGCTCGGCGAACGGATTTTGTAAGGGATGGAACATCGCCTCGCGAGGCTACCGAACGAAACCCGGCTTCGCGCGACTCTAACCTCGCCTCGCGAGGCTGCAGCTACGAAACCCGGCTTTGCGCGACTCTAACCTCGCCTCGCGAGGCTGCAGCTACGAAACCCGGCTTTGCGCGACTCTAACCTCGCCTCGCGAGGCTGCAGCGACGGAACCCGGCGCCGTACGACTCTAACCTCGCCACACGTGGCTACAGCAACGAATCTCGGCGCCGCACGACTCTAACCTCGCCACACGTGGCTACAGCAACGAATCTCGGCGCCGCACGACTCTAACCTCGCCACACGTGGCTACAGCGAGACAGCTCCCCCCCTCACTCCACCCGCCCGCCGCGATATGCGCGCGGGCTAACCCCGTAAACTTTGCGAAATTGCGCGGCGAAGTGGTTGTAGTTGTTGAATCCTACTTCCTCCGCGGCCTCGCTCGCGTTTCTGCCGCGATGCGAAATAAGCAGCGCCGCTTGGCGGATCCGCATGCGGTTAACGTGCTCTAATATCGAATAACCGGTCTGCTCTTTGAACAGGTGGGAAAGCCTCGAAACCGATAACCCGATTTGCCTGGCGATATCGTCGACTCGGATCTCTTCCTTCATCGAACGACTCAGCACCTGCAACGTATGCTCGATTCGAGGATCGAACTGCTTGTCCTTACGCTGGGCGAGCAACAGAATCACTTCGCGGATCGCGTTCTCGCATAACGGCATCCATAGTTCGGTTCTGTTCAACGAATCCTGCAGCACGCGGCGAAACGCGCTTTCTACTCGCTCCCTTACCGCTCCTTCCGGCAATGTGCCGATATATACTTCTGCGCCGGTCAAATAGCTGTTTTCCGGTAGTCCGGGATAATGAATCCATAGAAATTCCCACCGCTTCCCTCTGACGGTTCCGTATTCGTGAGGAGCCCCGGCACGTAGCAAAGCAACCTGTCCGGCCCCGCAGATAACTTCGCCTCCCGGTGTGCGGATATAGCCCTCACCGCTTAGCGTGTAAGCGATTAACCAATCCTGCATGCCATCGGGTCGCCAGTGGCTATAATCGTCGCCTTTGTCGTAATAATCGCCGAAAATAGGTCCTTCCCAACTATCAGAACTAGGTTCGTATGGGGTCATCGCTTGAACTTCAGCCTCCGATCATCCGCATGGCATAGCACAATCGCGTGAATGAATAGCAACTTTGTTACTTCCTCTACGATACGGAACGGGGTAATCTGATGTCAATAAGATTGCATCTTAATGACAGAGGAGATTTCGATTCATGACGAAATCAAACAGATCGTTGACAGAAGAGCAGATCAAATGTTTCGAAACTAACGGTTACTTGATAGTCAGAGGTTTGTTCAATAGCGCGCATTTGGCCGAAATCGAGGAGACGTTCGAGGAGATGAGCCATACCGTCGTCCCGGGCTACTTCGAGCCGGTTTTGAACGACGAAAGCGCCGATCCGCTGAAGCGTTATCCGCGCGTTATGCATCCTCACCGCTTCAATGAGACGGCTAAGAAGTATATGCTGCACACGCCGGTCATGGACGTGCTTGCCGACTTGTACGGCGAAGAAGCGCTAGCCGCGCAAAGCATGTTCTACTACAAGCCGCCGGGTTCGCGCGGTCAAGCGTTACACCAGGATAACTTCTATTTGCAGGTCGACCCCGGCAACTGCATCGCGGCATGGACGGCGGTCGATCCCGCGGACGAACAGAACGGCGGACTGCTCATCGTGCCGAAGACAAGCGACTACGAGATCGTCTGCCCCGAGCTCGCGGACGAGAACGAATCGTTCACGACCCACTACGTGAAGCCGCCCAAGGAAGAAAAGGCGATTCCCGTCGTCATGGACAAAGGAGACGTGCTTTTCTTTAACGGCAACCTCATACACGGCTCGTACCGCAACAAGACGAACGATCGGTTCCGTCGCGCGTTCATTTGCCACTATGCCAACGCTTCGGCTACGCATATCAACGCGCATTATCGGCCGTTATTCAAAGCCGACGGAACGACGATCGACCTCGAAGTAAGCACCGACGGCGGACCGTGCGGCGTTTCGTTCGAGGTCCTCTATCCACACTGATCAAAGCTCACCGGCTCACATCCGCTCGCTAACGATTTTCGCTTGCGTGAACAGCAGCAAATAATCGTGCCCGCCCGCCTTGGAGTCGGTTCCCGACATGTTGAAGCCGCCGAACGGGTGCACGCCGACCAACGCACCGGTACACTTGCGGTTGAAGTACAGGTTGCCTACGTGGAACGCCTTGCGGGCAAGCTCCAGATGATCGCGATTGCTTGAAATAACAGCCCCCGTCAGCCCGTAATCGGTATCGTTGGCGAAGGCGAGAGCCTCCTCGAAGCTGCTTGCCTTCGTGAACGAGACGACTGGGCCGAAAATCTCCTCTTGCGACACCCTCGCCTTGCTATCCACGTCGGCAATAATCGTCGGCTCGATGAAGAAGCCTTGCGGCGCTCCGCGATTACCCCCATGAGCAATCCTGCCTTCGGCGCGCCCTATTTCGATATAAGCCATTATTTTCTCGAACGCGTTACGGTCGATGACCGGTCCCATTGCGGTCGATAGGTTGCGCGCGTTGCCGATCGTAAGCCGCTTCGTTTTCTCGATGACGCGGGCAAGCACTTCGTTGTACTTGCTCTCGTGCACGATCGCTCTGGAGCATGCGGAGCACTTCTGCCCCGAGTATCCGAAGGCGGATGCCGTAATCGCGTCGGCCGCGAGCTCGATATCGCCGTCTTCATCGACGATAATCGCGTCTTTCCCCCCCATCTCCGCAATGACGCGTTTGATCCACTTTTGCCCGGGCGAAGTTTTCGAGGCTTTCTCGTTAATGCCAAGCCCTACCTCTCTCGAGCCCGTAAAAGAAATGAATCGCGTCAGCGGATGCTCGACGAGGTAATCCCCGATCTCGCTGCCCGGTCCCGGCAAATAGTTCACGACGCCCGGCGGCAGTCCGGCTTCCTCCAGCAATTGAACGAATTTCGCTGCGATGACCGGCGTCGGGCTTGCCGGCTTCAGGACAACGGTGTTGCCGGTAACGATCGACGCCGTCGTCATTCCTGCCATTATCGCCAAAGGAAAATTCCAAGGCGGAATGACGATGCCGACGCCTAGCGGTATATACGTCAGCTCGTTATGCTCGCCTTCAATTGTTACGAGTGCCCCCGCTCCTCCAATCCGCTCCATTTCCCTGCCGTAAAACTCCATGAAATCTATCGCTTCTGCCGTATCGGCGTCGGCTTCCGGCCACGTTTTGCCCGCTTCGTACACGAGCCACGCCGAGAACTCGTGCTTGCGTCGACGCATGATCGCCGCCGCCTTGTAAAGCAACCGCGCGCGCGCCGCGGCGCTCGTCTCTTTCCACGTCTCGAACGTCTCCGCCGCGGTACGAACAGCTAGCTCGGCGAGCTCGCGATCCGCCTGGCAGACGTTGCCGACCAGCTGCTCGAAGAACGAAGGATTCGTCGAGGCAAGCGTACGGGAGGTAACGATCCGCTTGCCTCCGATCACGATCGGATAAGTCAAACCTAGCTCAGATTCGACGCGTTGCAAAGCTCCTTCGAAAGCAGCTTTGTTGTCCGGCTTGGAGAAATCGGTAAAAGCCTCATTGCGAAACGGCGTCATCATAACGGATCCCGTCCCCTCGATGTCGGATAAACAGCTTATACCTCAACATATGCGCCAAGTAGGTGGGACGGAAACGAACTCGCGCTAATAAATTAGTCTAAGGGGGTATCCGCATGAATCCACCTGAGACGAAGTCCGAGCTTGTCATCGCCCAGACCGACCGTTACGGCGCAAATAATTATCATCCGCTGCCGATCGTCCTCACTCGGGGAGACGGCATCTGGGTATGGGATGCGGAAGGCCATCGTTATATGGACATGTTAAGCGCCTATTCCGCATTGAACCAGGGACATCGCCATCCCGCGATCATTCAAGCGCTCAAAGACCAAGCGGATCGTATAACGCTAACTTCCCGCGCTTTTCACAACGAGCAACTGGGTCTCTTTTACGAGAAAATAGCCCGTCTAACGAGCAAACCGATGATTTTGCCGATGAATACGGGCGCGGAAGCGGTAGAGACGGCGATCAAAGCGGTGCGCCGCTGGGCTTATCGCCATAAAGGCGTCCCGGCTGAGCTTGCAGAAATCATCGTCTGCGAAGGCAACTTCCATGGCCGAACGACCACCATTACTTCATTCTCCTCGAACCCCGAGTATCAAGCCGACTTCGGTCCGTTGACGCCAGGATTCCGAATCGTGCCCTACGGCGACATTGAAGCGTTACGTGCAGCGATTACGCCGAACACGGCCGCCTTTCTCGTGGAGCCGATTCAAGGCGAAGCCGGCATCGTCATCCCTCCGCCAGGTTACTTACGGCAAGCCAAGCAATTATGCGAAGCGAACGACGTGCTGCTCGTCGCCGACGAAATCCAGACCGGCTTCGGCCGAACGGGCAAGCTATTCGCCTGCGAATGGGAGGAAGTCGTTCCCGACGTCTATTTGCTAGGCAAGGCGCTTGGCGGAGGCGTGTATCCGATCTCCGCGGTTGCCGCTAGCCGCGACGTCCTCGGCGTATTCGAGCCCGGTTCGCACGGTTCGACGTTCGGCGGCAATCCGCTCGCTTGCTCCGTCGCGATAGCCGCGCTTGACGTCATAACGAACGAGCGTCTCGCCGAGCGATCGCGGACGCTAGGCCAATATATGCTTGACCGGCTTAAAGCTTTGCGAAGCCCGATCATCCGCGAGGTTCGCGGCGCAGGCTTGTTTATCGGCATTGAATTGACCGTACCAGCCAGACCTTGGTGCGAGAGGCTCATGCAAGGCGGTTTGCTATGCAAGGAGACGCACGAGCACACGATCCGGCTTGCTCCGCCGCTCATCATTACCGAAGATGAATTAGATTCGGCGCTGGAGATAATCGAATCGGTGTTGCCTGCCTAAGCCCTGGCGGGCGACGCGATGTTAGGAGGGATCCGGTTATGGGATGGGGAACGAGGCTTTTTCGATCGTTGCTGCTATCGCTCGCGGGCAATAAATTCGCCGAGAAGCTCGCGATGAAATACGGGCTTAAGCTTGGCGCGAGCCGATTCGTCGCCGGACAATCGCTGGACGAGGCGCTCGACCGGGTACAGGCAATGAACGCCCAAGGGATATCGGTAACGCTCGACCATTTGGGCGAGGGGATTACGCGACTGGAGGAAGCTACCGAATTTAAAGCCCAATATATTAGCCTGCTGGAAGGCATCGCCCGAAGACAAGTCGACTCGACCGTTTCCTTGAAACCATCGCAAATGGGACTGAAGCTTGACCCCGAGCAATGCTACGCGAACATCCGCGAAATCGTCGCGACCGCGCGTCGGTACGGCAATTCCGTTACGATCGATATGGAAGACAGCTCCTGCACCGATGCCACGATCGAATTAACGAGAAGGCTGCACGACGAGGGACTCGATAACGCGGGAACCGTCATTCAAGCCTACCTCTATCGCTCGCTAGCCGATATCGACACGCTAACGCGATGCGGCGTCTCGCTCAGATTGGTCAAGGGCGCCTACAAAGAGCCGAAACAGCTTGCTTTTCCGAAACTAACCGACGTTAACGACAACTTCCTCCGCATGATCAAGCTGCGATTGGACGGCGGATCCTATACGGCGATCGCCACGCACGACGAGCGAATCATCGCATGGACGAAGCAATATGTTCGGACTCGCGACGTTCCTTTGGACCATTTCGAGTTTCAAATGCTATACGGCGTTCGAACGATGCTACAAGAGCGCTTAGCCGCCGAAGGTTATACGGTTCGCTGTTACGTGCCGTACGGTAAAATGTGGTATCCTTACTTCGTTCGCCGTCTCGCCGAGCGTCCTGCGAACGTCTGGTTCATTATCAAAAATCGATTCAAGCGATAGCCGCCTTAAAATATAAAAACCGAGCACGTTAGACGAGTGCTCGGTTTCGTTGCGTATATAGGCGAATCCGTTCAAGACGGACGCGTAGCTTGGAGGGGGGAGATTAGTCGCCCGACCAATAGCGTTCGCTGTCGGGTATAACGAATGTAATTGTTCAGCTGCTCGTCCAATCGTTCCGAGATACGGAGAACCTCTAGGTTGCTTAGATCGCCATCATGACAAATGTACGACAGTATCATTGCGTTGCGCAATCGTTCGATACGACGTTTCAATCTCATAAGCTCGCGGTCCATGCTTCTCCACCTCCATCGATTAACTGCCTACAGCCGCCGTGCTTCAGCATAATCTTGGTTGATTAACCTCAGTTTAGTCGGAATGTATATTGTAAGTTACAGGATAATCGTTAGAAAAGTATGTGATTGCTCCTGAGCGAAGGGGATACCATTGCAAAGCGTTGCAACGCTTTGCAACAGCAACGAAAAAGCCGCCCAAGGGGCGGCTGCTCGACATGCTCCATATCTGTCCAATCATCAAATCACTTCCCGGACGTCCTTGCCCGGCAACGGCGGGAACGGCGCGTGCGGCTCCGCCTGGTACCAGAACGCCGTGGACGCGATATCGCTCCGCTGCGCCAGGTACCGCGCATCGCTGCGCCAGCCGAGGTCTTGAATCGTCACGCGCAGATCGCTCTCGAACCGGATCGGGTCCATGACGTGCCAGCGATACATGCCGAACCGTGGCTGGCTGCGGTACAAACCATCCGGCTTCAACGCTTGGTGCATGCCCAGATAGGCCGTCGAATACGTGCAGTACGTCCCTTGCGGTTGCTCCCAGTTCCATGCGCCGCCGAAGTAATCCTCCGTACCCGTCCCGCAGATCGTCGGAAACTCCTGGTCACCGTCCATGAAGAACTTGATTTCCCCTTCGCCCCACCAGCCGTTATTGTTGACCTGCCAAGCCAAATACGTGCCGACGTAATGACCTTTGCCCGCTATGCCGTCGACGATCGTGTACGGCTGCTTGTCCGATACCGGATTTTCACGCCGCCACTGCGCATGGAAATAAGCTGTATCCTCCGGCACTTCCGTCAGCGTGTAATCGATCTGATAATATAGCGTCGTCTTCTCCGACATCGCGTTCTCTATCGTAATCTTGGCGGATTGGCGGAACGGCATCGGCCAATAGCTGTTCATGCCGCCCGCGGGATTAACGGCGACCGGCTGCGAGTTCACATTGCATCTCTCTTGCCATCCGTTGCAGAAGAAGTCGCCTACCGGCACCTCAACCGACGGCTCTTCTTCGCCGTCCCAATACATTCTGAGGATCATATTCCGCCAAGACGCGGGGAAGCAAGTCATCCAGATGTGTTGGATCGCGCCCGGCCCTTCGATCTCGGCCAACGTGAACGACGTTCCCGGTTGAATGTCTACGGAGGGCGACACCTTCCAGCCGATACCCAATTCGCGAGATACGTGAGCGCCGGTCCCCTCGGTCGCCATGCCGCCCTTGCCCTTTTCTCCCGTGAAGTTTTCCGCGCTGATCGATCTCGTCTTTGCGTCCGACAGCCTAGCCAAGTTGCCAAGTCCCATATTCAGTCCGTTGAATCCGCTCATCCGCCAAGTCTCCTTTTATGTACTTCTCTCTGATAGTATGACGAACGGAGATGACGTTTGATATATCGCTTTTTGGCATTTTGTTTGCCTTTTTCGCCGATGGGCAATCGAATTCGGGCTATTATACGATATCGATATCAATATCGACCCCGCGTTTCAAAGACATCGTCCGGAGTAGCAGATGAACGCCGATCCCCGCTAGCATGCCGATCGCCAGATTGTGCGTGATGACGGAGCATAGAGCGGTCGACGCCATGACGGCCGTCTCGCTTGCCGCGATCTGGCGAACGCGAAGCAGCGAGCTCCATTCGAAAATTTCGAAGCTTACGAACAGCATGACCCCAACGAGCGCAGCCATCGGAATCGCGGATACGGTGCCGCCTAAGCCGACGACGAGCAATAACAGCACGATGCCTGCCGTAAGGTTGGACAATCTTCCTTTGCCGCCCAGCTTCGTATTAATAATAGACTCCGCGACTAACGCGCAGCCGGCCATGCCGCCGAACAAGCCTGCTGCCATATTGCCTAGTCCTTGTCCGCGCATTTCCTTGTCTTTGCTCGTGCGCTCGCCTAGCAGCTCGTCGATCTTGCTCTGCGTCAGCAGCGTCTCGCCATAGCCGACCAAAGCGAGCGATAAGGAGTACGGCAATAAGATTCCGAGCGTATGCCAATTAAAAGGAATATCCGGCCAATGGAACGCGGGAAAAGCAGCCGTCATCGGCGCTTCGTCGCCTACGGTCGTTAGTTGAAGTCCCGCTACGACCATAATGCCGGTCATAACAATGACGGCAACGAGCGGCGACGGAATAGGCTTTGACACTCTAGGCCACAAATAAATGATTACCAGCGTCCCGATCACGATAGCGTACATAGGTAGCCGCTCGCCCGAAAAATATTTCAGCTGCGTAACGAGAATCATTACCGCAAGCGCGTTAATGAACCCCGTTATGACCGCGCGCGGTACGTAATCCATCCATCTTCCTAATCGCAATAAGCCTATTAGCAGCTGAATAATACCCGTCAAGACGGTCGCCGCGAACAAATAGTCGATGCCATGCTCCTTCACGAGCGGCGTCATGAGCACCGCCATAGAGCCGGCCGCCGCGGTCAGCATGGCCGGTCTCGCGCCGCATAACGCCAGCGCGATCGAGAGACATATCGTCGCGTAAATGCCGACCATCGGGCTAACGCCGGCGATGAAAGAGAACGCGATCGCTCCCGGAATCAACGCCAACGTCGAAGTGACGCCGGATAGCACATCGCCTTTCCAATTAAACAGCCAAATCTCTCTAAATCTATTCATGTTTGCATTCAAGGCAATAGTTGTCCTTCCTGGTTGCAGGTTGCTAGAATCAAATTACTATATTCGCTCCCGCGGCGTACGTCAATAGATTATCGGCAATATGCAAAAAGAGCCATCCGAGGATGGCCCTTCTGCCGCAACATTAGGAATTTACTTGTCGGTCGGCATCCAAATCCGAAATTTGCCGCTTAGCGCAAGCATCGTGAACATATACAAGCAATTGTCGTAGTAACGTCTGCCCCCGGTTCTTACCGGCGTATTCCAGAACAGCTCCACGTTCGCTTTCGCGTTCGGACCGGTCGCCGCGAGCGATGCCATCGCGTTCGTCGCCAGCAGCCCGACGGGATGAAGCGATTTCTCCTCGAACGGCTCGCCCGCGATCGTATACCGGCGGTAATCTTCGGGCGTCTTGTCCGCGAAAAAGCTTTGAAGCTTATTCGCCTCCTCGATCTCCCACTCGTCTCCCCGGAACCATTCGTAGTCGAGGCCGACGTTGGCGGCGACGCGGTAAGAATCGCTGAAGAAGTGACCGAACCCGCGATCGTTGTTCGGCGTTCCGTCGTAGTGCGCGTATTCGGGCGCGAGTCCGGTCACGGGATGGCACGCTATTTTCAAATAGTCACGGCTTGCCTGGGCCGCTTCCTTCCAAAACGCGCGATCTTCCGGATAAGACCATAGCGCGAACAGCTCGTAAAAGTGCGGAAGATGGTAGGAAGGGTCGGAATATTCGCAGTTCGGGATGAACTTGATCAACTTGTTGTCCGGATTCCACATCGGTTGGCCGATGCCGTCTTCGCCTTTATGAATAATGACGCGAAGCAGCTCGCGGGCTTGATGCCCATAGTTCAATGGCTCCGCCCCGTCTCCCCAGCGATGGGACGCGAACAATAACGCAAGCGCGAAAAACTCTTCTCCGTCGGGCGCAGGGCCGTTCGAGTTTTTCGTCCCGTCCGTCTTGCACGACCAAGCGAAATAACCCGCGTTATCTCCCTCCGTCATGAACATGTACTTGTGCGTCCAACGCCAAATGCGATCGAAGACGTCCTTGCGATCCATCTGAACCGCCATCATCATGCCGTACGACATGCCCTCCGTTCGCACATCAAGGTTTCCCGTATCCATAAAATATCCCATGTCGTCTCCGGCAGGATAATAAATTCTCGTCTCTTCGTCGCCTTCGAACAGGGCGTCCCAAGTGTGCTGTACCCTTGCCTCGATCGCTTCCTCCGAATAGCCGTTCTCCTTCAACACATTCCGGTATTGACCGGTGTGGAACGCACCTCGTAAATCGTTCATGTTGGCTTCCCCTCTCTGTGTCCGTTGTCCACTTCCATTATAAGCGTGCGGAACGAACGGCCGATTGAGGAAATTAAACATTGTACTTCCTTAACTATAGATAAGGTCAAGTTCCTTCCGGCGCATGTACCTCCATCAAGACGGCGTCCCCTTGCGCGCCTCCGCTGCAAATTGCAGCAACGCCCAACCCGCCGCCGCGTCGGCGCAGTTCATAGATCAGCGTCATCAGGATTCGCGCGCCGCTAGCCCCGATCGGATGACCGAACGCGATGGCCCCGCCGTTCACGTTGACTTTGTCCGGATCCCAACCGACGAGGCGCGCGCTCGTCAAGATGACGGAGGCGAACGCTTCGTTCACCTCGAACAGATCGATAGCTTGGATGTCGTACCCCGTCTTCTTCAGCAGCTTATGGATCGCGAGTGCCGGCGCGGTCGCGATATATCGAGCCTCTTGCCCGACGGAAGCATGCCCGACGATCGTCGCGAGCGGTTTCTTCCCGAGAGACTTCGCGTGCTCTTCGGACATGAGCAGCAAAGCGCCCGCGCCATCGCTCACGCCGGGAGCATTGCCGGCCGTAATCGTGCCGTCACTCGCGAAGACGGAAGGAAGCGCGGCAAGCCGCTCCAGACTTGTATCCCTGCGCGGCCCTTCGTCTAACTCTATTAACCCCGCTCTACCTTTGCGATCGTAGATCGGCACCGATACTAGCTCGTCCGCGAGCTTCCCTTCATCGCTTGCCGCTACGGCTAGTCGGTGGCTTCGAAGTGCCCATGCGTCCTGCTCTTCCCTAGTAATCTTGTACTCGGCCGCTACTCTATTGCCATGCTCCGCCATATGCACGTGATCGAAGGCGCACATTAATCCGTCCTGCAGCAGCAGATCTTGGATAGCCCCATGTCCCATTCGCGATCCCCATCTGGCGCTCGGCAAGCCGTAAGGGATATGGCTCATGCTTTCCATGCCTCCCGCGACGATCGTCCCGGCATCGCCTGCGCGGATAATCTGATCGGCGAGCGTAACCGCGCGTAAGCCGGATGCGCATACTTTGTTCACCGTCTCCGAGTGAATGTCCCAGGGCAGCCCCGCGATCCGCGAAGCTTGTCTAGAAGGGTTTTGCCCGGCTCCGGCTTGCACGACCATCCCCATGATCACTTCGTCGACTTCGGACCCGAGAACACCTGCGCGAGCGAGCGTCTCTCGGATGACAAGACCGCCTAGATCGACAGCCCGCCATTCCTTCAAAGCCCCGCCGAATTTGCCGAACGGCGTTCTGCAGGCGCTCACGACAACCGTTCTCCCCATCCCGATCTCCCCTCTTCTACACGTCCGAACTATTCGCCTTGCGGCAAAACGGTTTTCGCGATTTTCCCGTCCAGCTCTTCGTAATCGTAGTACCGAATCGTCTCGTACAGCTGTTGCCGCGTTTGCATCTCCTTAACCGAATCGGCTTGCGTGCCTTGATCGCGAATTTCCTCGAATACGCGTTCGTACGCCTTGGCCGCCACTCTTAGCGAGGAGACGGGATAAATGACCATGTCGTATCCCCACACCTCGAACTGATCAGCCTTGTAATAGGGCGTTTTTCCGAATTCGGTCATATTCGCCAGCAGAGGTCCGGAGACGGAAGAGCGAAACTGCTTGAACTCGGCTTCGTTTTCCAGCGCCTCCGGGAATATCCCGTCGGCCCCCGCTTCGACGTACAACCGCGCGCGCGCGATCGCTTCCTCCATTCCGTCCACTCCCTTCGCGTCCGTCCGGGCGATGACGAACAGCGAGGGGGCGATCTCCTTGATCGCGCGTATTTTTTGCGCCATCTCCTCGGCGGACACGAGCTTCTTGCCGTTTAGGTGGCCGCACTTCTTCGGCAATTGCTGATCCTCGATCTGAACGGCGGCGACTTTGGCCTCTAGCATCTCTTTGGCGGTACGGGCGACGTTCAGCACGCCGCCGAAGCCGGTATCGATGTCGACGAGCAGCGGAAGCCCCGTCGCGCGCACGATGTCGCGCGCGCGTTCCGCCACCTCGTTCGAATAGATCAAGCCTAAATCCGGCAGCCCTCGGCTGGCCGTGTAGGCAGCACCGGACAAATATAACGCCTGAAAGCCGCATTGCTTGGCGATTCTCGCGGCCAGCCCGTCGTGCGTTCCGGGAATTCGCACGATGGAACTGGACGTCACTAACTTCCGGAATTCCGCTGCCAATGACGCTTGATCAGGTTCTTTTTCAATAATCCACGCCATAAGGGACCTCCGCTTTGTAATGGAATGAGTACAGCTATCAGATAACGTACATTCCCATAAATTGCTGCACGGGAAGCTGCACCAACGACTCGAAGTCCGTCGTCAGCCGCATTATTTCGGCCGCCCTCTTCCGCGGGAACCGCGTCAGCAAGTTCGCTTCGTATTTCGTAAGCACTTGCGGCAGCCCCTCCTCCCGCCTTCTGCGATGTCCGATCGGGTATTCGCAGACGACCTTCTCCGTATGCGTGCCGTCCTGGAAACGAATCTGAATCGCGTTGGCGATCGAACGTTTCTCCGGATCGAGATAGTCCTCGCTGTATTGCACGTCTTCTACGACGACCATCTTGCTCCGTAGCTCGTCGATTCGGGGATCGCGCGCGATTTCGTCCTCGTAATGCTCTGCCGTTAACGTACCGAACAGCAGTCCGATCGCGACCATGTACTGCAAGCAGTGATCTCTATCCGCCGGATTGCGAAGCGGTCCTTGCTTATCGATGATCCGGATCGCGGATTGATGCGTCGTCAGCGTAATCCGGTCAATGTCGCTTAGGCGTTCGCGCACTGATTTGTGTAAAGAGAAAGCACATTCGACCGCCGTCTGCGCGTGGAACTCGGCTGGGAAAGAGATTTTGAAAAGCACGTTCTCCATCACGTAACTCCCTAGCGGACGAGCGAGCACCAACTCTTTTCCCTTGAACAGTACATCCTGGAATCCCCATCCCGGCGCGGATAACGCGGTGGCGTAGCCCATCTCCCCGCTCATCGCCATCAAGGCATGGCGCACCGCGCGGCTCGTGGCATCGCCGGCCGCCCATGACTTGCGGGACCCGGTATTCGGCGCGTGCCGGTACGTTCTTAGACTGCCGCCGTCAAGCCAAGCGTTGGACACCGCGCCAACAACCAGTTCTTTCGTTCCACCGAGCATCGCGGTCACGACGGCCGCCGATGCGATCTTGACGAACAGCACATGGTCTAGACCGACACGGTTCAAGCTGTTGTCCAGCGCGAGCACGCCTTGGATTTCATGCGCTTTGATCGAAGCCGTCAGTACGTCCCGCATCGTTAACGGTTCGGAGCCTTCCGCGATCCGGCTTCGGCTGACGTAATCGGCGACGGCGAGAATGCTTCCCAAATTGTCCGACGGATGTCCCCATTCGGCGGCGAGCCAAGTATCGTTGTAATCGAGCCAGCGGATCATGCACCCGATATTGAAGGCGGCTTGGACGGGATCCAGCTCGAATCTCGTACCAGGTACCCTTGCCCCTCCTTGCAGGAAAGCGCCAGGCACTACCGGTCCCAACAGCTTCGTGCATTCCGGAAACCGGAGCGCCAATAACCCGGTACCGAGCGAGTCCAAGAGGACGTGATGCGCGATGCGATAGGCTTCCGGGCTTTCAATCTTGCCGCTCAGCGCATACTCGGCGATTTCCTCCAGCAATTCGTCGACTCTGTCTGCTGCGGGTTGACCGTAATCGCTGTTACTCATTTCAAACGCCTCGGCTTTCCGCGAAATTTGCGTTCGGCGACTAATTATCGGGATGGAGATTACGAGGTCCCCTGTACAGAACGCGCGGCCGGAATAGCCTATTGTTCTCGTGCTGCTCGATCACGTGCGCGCAAACTCCGATCGTCCGCGCAGCTAGAAATACCGGAGTGAACAATTCGATCGGAATGCCGAGCAAATAATAGACGGGAGCCGCATAGTAATCCAAATTAGGATACAGCCCTTTCTCTCTTCTCATCAGTTCTTCCCCTATGACGCACATTTCGTACAATTCCGCCCTATTCCTCACCTCGGCTATTTCGGCCAACGCTTCTTTCATCAACAGCGCGCGAGGATCCGCCTTCTTCATATAGACGCGATGCCCGAAGCCCATGATCCGCTCTTTGCGCTGCAGCTTGCCCAGCATCAAAGCTTCTACGCCGTCCGCCGAGCCGGCTTCCAATAACATCTGCATGACGGCTTCGTTCGCTCCTCCGTGCAAAGTTCCCTTCAAAGAGGCGACGGCTCCGGTCAAGGCGCCGTACATATCGGATTGCGTGGATGCGATCACTCTCGCGGCGAAAGTGGAATTCGGCATCTCATGCTCGCTGTATACGACGAGCGACTGATCGAATATTTTCTCCTCCGTCTCCGTCGGCTCGAGTCCGGTAATCATGTACAAGAAATTGCCCGTATAGGATAGGTCCCCTCTCGGTTCGACCAAGGGCAACCGGGCGTTGACACGGAAACCGTTCGCCACGATTTGCGGAACTTTGGCCAAGAGCCGGATCGCTTTGCGGTAGTTGGCTCCGTGGGAACGATCCTCGAGTTCTAAGTCGTACGAAGCGATCGCGGAAATACCCGTGCGTAAAATATCCATCCTATTAGCGTTAATCGGGAGCATCTGCAGCATCGTGAGCACTTCTTGCGGGAAACCGTATTCCGACTTCAGCTTCTCTTCTATCGCAGTCCGTTGCGGCGGTGTTGGCAACGCGCCGTCGAGCAACAGGCCTACGACGTCCAAATACGTTCTGCGCTTCGCAAGTTCAAGCAGGTCGTAGCCGCGCAAGACGATTTCTTCGTTGTCTACATCGAGGTACGAGATGCCCGTCTCGCTAGCGATCACGTTCTCCAGTCCGGCGCTATAAGGAACGCTCATCGTGCACATCCTCCTTTAGTCGGTATACCGATAAAATCCGCGACCGCTTTTTCGGCCCAGCCATCCCGCTCTGACGTACTTGCGAAGCAAAGGGCACGGCCGATATTTGGAATCTCCCAACCCGTTATGCAAAATTTCCATAATCGATAGGCACGTATCGAGTCCGATAAAATCAGCCAACGCCAGTGGGCCCATCGGATGATTCATGCCGAGCCGCATCACATCGTCGACCGCCTCGGGCGAAGCGACGCCTTCATACACGCAATAGATTGCTTCATTGATCATCGGGAGCAGTATTCGGTTGGAGACAAACCCCGGATAATCGTTGACGGCGACCGGAATTTTACCAAGCTGCTCGGAAACCGCGCGGATCGTCTCGTATGTATCGTCCGACGTCGCAAGTCCGCGAACGACCTCGACCAGCTTCATGACGGGCACCGGGTTCATAAAATGCATGCCGATTACTTTATCCGGACGGTTCGTAACCGCAGCGAGTTCCGTTATCGGCAGCGATGACGTATTCGAAGCGAAAATAACGTCGGGCGGACATAGCGTATCGAGCCGTTCGAATAAGCGCGCTTTCGCTTCCCGGTTTTCGACGACGGCTTCTATGACGAGATCGGCATGACGCGCATCGCTCGAATCAACGGAGGGGGAAATGGCGCGCCAAATTTGCTCGGACTCCTCCGCGCTTCTCCTACCTTTGGCTTCATCTCGGGTTAACCGGCTCTTAATCTCCTGCAAGCCTTTATCCACGAGCTCCGAACGAACATCGCTCAAAATGACGTTTAACCCCGCCGTTGCCGCAACCTGCGCGATCCCGCTTCCCATCTGCCCCGCTCCGAACACAATGACGGTGTTAATAGCCAATCGGAGCCCTCCTTCGCTGAAGCAGCTATACAAGTTCCGTACAATATATTCGGGCGCGGAGTAAACAAGTCGTTATTTGCTAGGCAGAGCCTTAACGCTTTTGTTGGCGGTAACGTATGCGATTAACGTACGCGCGCAACAAAAAGAAGCCATCCCCGAGAGGATGGCTTCCATTTATGAATTATGCATTTCGACTTCGGCTATTACTTAACCTTAATACCCAATGCTTGTGCGAGCTTGAAGAAGATGTCCGTGTTCTCGTAGTAGCCCGTGAACAGCGATGCGCCCGGGCCCATTGCCGTAACCGGAATGTCGACCGCCGTATGGCCGGAAGTCGTCCAGTCCACGTAGAACATTTCATCTGAGCCGGCGATCTTGAACGGACCGTCTTCTTTGGAGATAGCGTCGCCACTCTCGTCTTTGTCGTCCGCCGCTTCGATCGCCAGACCGCCTGTTTCATGGTCGGCCAATACGAGCACGAGCGTATCCGGATGTTTCTTCGCGAAGTCCTTCGCTATTTGCACGGCTTTGTTCAGCTGTTGACCGGAACGGATGACCATCTTCGCGTTGTTGGAGTGCGCCATCTCGTCGATCGCTTCTTCTTCGACCATAAGGAAGAAGCCGTTTTTGTTCGCGGAAAGCGTATCGAGCGCCTTCTTCGTCATATCGGGCAACGAAACAACCGGGTTGTAGATGTCTCCCTTGCCTTCTTCCCGCTGTTGGAACATCTCTTCGTTGGAGAACAGTCCGAGCAGCTTGCCGCCTTTTGCTGCTTGCAGCTCGGCATTGTTCGTCGCATAGGCGTAGCCCAGTTGCTTAGCTTTGTCGACCAGATTCCCTTGCGTGCCTTTGCTCTTCTCGGACGGATCTTCGGCCGGTTCGTCTTGGTAAGCGCCCGGAGTGCCCGCCGGGTACCAGAAGTCTTCGCCGCCGCCCAGAATGACGTCGAGCTTAGCTTGCGTCAAATATTGAAGGGCGATATCGCTTTGCTTGGATCGGTCTTCCACGTGCGCGCCGAATGCCGCTCCCGTCGCGTCCGTCACTTGGCTCGTCGTAACGACGCCGGTCGATTTGCCGACTTCCTTGGCATATTCCATGATCGTCTTAACGGAGTTTTTGTCCGGGTCCATACCGATCGCGCCGTTATATGTCTTCACGCCGCTGGCGAATGCCGTTGCGGCAGCCGCGGAATCCGTAACCGCGGTCGTCGAGCTCGAATGGAACATGCCTACGTACGGCATATTGTCCATCGCCAGTTGTCCTTTTTCTCCTACGAGCGCAAGGCGGATCGCATCGCGCGCCGCGGTTCCCATACCGTCTCCGACGAACAGAACGACGTTCTTCGTAAGCGCCGAGGAGGCCCCGGAATGATTGGCGGATTGTGTCACGACGGTGCCGGTCGTGACGAGAACTGCCGCGGTTGCGAACATCGTTGCTTTAAATCCGAGCTTCTTAGACAAATTCATATTTTCTCCTCCTATGTATCGATTCTTCTATAGGATAGAGCCCAATATTTAGCTGAATGTTGTTCGGATGTATGATTCTTGTAAAAATTAACGATAACCTAGAGAAACTAGATTATTATAGCTCGCACGCAAACAATCGAACGGACTGCCTTCGCAAATGTCTTGCTCCACGAGCGCGTACTTCGTGGCAGTCTTCTCCAGCGCCTTCATGATCGCCGCGAAGTTCATATTGCCCTCCATGACGGGAGCCATGATCGGTTCCATCCCTCTTACCGCCATATCTTTCAAATGCACGCAATGGATGCGATCTCTAAGCCGGTCGATCCATTCGTATATATCCGCGCCCGCAGCTTGTATCCAGTAAGTATCGAGCGTTACTCCCATTTCCCGAGGCGAAAAATCTTCTATTAATCTCTCGATCAGGCGCTTGCCGCCGATCTTGATGAATTCGAAATTATGATGATGGTACATGAACTGCATGCCGGCGTCCGCGATCCGATTCGCGGCCGGACGGAAGTCGGTTGCGAAATGCTCGTACCAGTCGTCCGAGCGGTATTTCTCCGGCATGCTCCCGATGCCGATATAGTCGCAACCAAGAATGCGATGCTCCTCGATCACTTGGTCGGTCTCGTTCACCAATCGCTCTGGACTGACGTGAGTCAACACGATCTTAAGCGACAGCTCGTCGCAGATCGCCTTTAACGTCTCCGGCGCGATTTTGCCCATTGCCGACACTTGGATCGTAGCGTATCCGATTTCCGCTATCTTGGCTAACGTGCGCCTAATGTCCGTTTCGTTCTGGAGAAAAGCTCTGACCGTATACAGCTGCGCTCCTAAGATCACCGAAAGTCATGCCTCCTTGTATGGCCACAAAGTAGACTGCTTCCCCTATTATAGCGCTTCCCACCGATGGCGGTAACGGTCCAAGCGAGGATGAATCATCCGGGGCTCCGACGTGACGATCAGTCTTACGCGAACGATCCATTCCTCGAAAGACGCGAAAGAAGCGAACAAATTCGCCGTCTCCGGCGCGAGCATGACAAAATGAGGCGCAGGCAGCGTCTCCGTCAAATGCCTCAGCGCGGCTTCCATCGGCGTATATTTTTTCCGCTTCCCTTCCCAGCCGTCGAGCGTTATGTCGTCGCTTCCGAACTCGCTCAACCACTCGGATAGTCGTTTTTCGCGTTTGTAATAGGGACTGACCGGTTCCTTCGACATTCGCTTCGCCGTTTCCTCGTGAATCGGGTATAGCACGAGCCGCGCGAACGAGCGGTCGTCCGCTACCGCTGCCGCAATCGCGATCGAGTCGTCCGTCGCGTGCTCGAACGTATCGTAGTAGATGAGCGTGCCTTTCTCCTTATCGGCCGGCGGATTATAACCGTAAGGCACGCGCTCCGTCATTTTATTCAACTAAGCATCTCTCCTCCAATACCGCATATCACGCGGCTACACTTCATGATCCGCCAGCCCGATCGGCAGCGGCGCCGGTCGCTCGCACGTCGTCTTCATCCGATAATGGACGCCTTGCTCGGACGCGTCGTGGAAGCCGAACATCGCTTCGAGCACATGGAAGCCCAAATATCCGCTCGCCCGGTGGGCGCGTCCGGTTAGAATCGACTTCGCCATCTCCGCGGCGCCTACCCCGCGGGCGTTCTCCGCTTTGCCGTGCGTTAGCGGAATGTCCGCCCATTCCTTGGCGCCCGCGCGCCAAAGACGGATCGGCCCGCCGAACGTGTTCGGGTCGGGAACGAGCAGCGTGCCTTCGCTCCCGTATACTTCGATTCGGGGAAGCACGGATCCTCCTTTCACGTCGAAGCTCGTCAAAATCGTGCCGACCGGCCCCGAAGCGAAATCGAGAACGCCCGCAACGTGCGTCGGCGTCTCGACGGTCATCTTTTTGCCGAAATTAGGCTGGCTCGTAATCGTCCGTTCCGGGTAAGAGATTCTGGCGGATCCGGTCACTCTGGCGATCGGTCCGAATAGGGCGACGAGCGCCGTCAAATAGTACGGCCCCATATCGAACATCGGGCCGCCTCCCTTCTGATAGAAAAACTCCGGCGCCGGATGCCAGCCTTCCGGACCTCCTCCTACCATGAACGCGGTCGCGCCGATCGGCGTGCCGATCCAGCCGTCTTCGATCAGCTTGATGCAAGTCTGGATGCCTCCTCCGAGAAACGTATCCGGCGCGCACCCGACCCGAAGCCCCGTACGCTTCGCCGTCTCCATCACCTTCGCGGCTTCCTCGCGCGTCGCGGACAACGGCTTCTCGACGTAGACGTGCTTGCCCGCTTCTAGCGCTTGGATGCAAACCGGCGCGTGCGCCTGCGGGATCGTCAGGTTGATGATCATCTGTATGTCGGGATCGGCGAGCATATCACCTACCGAATAGCCTTTGACGCCATGCTCGGCCGCCTTCGCTTTCGCTCGCTCTACGTCCAAATCCGCGCATGCGACGATTTCCATCGCATCGAATCTTTTACCGTTCTGAAAATAAATCCCGCTAATGTTTCCCGTTCCGACAATACCTGCTTTAAGCTTCTCCATGCCAGTTCCTCATCTCCGAATCGAATCGATTACGAGCACCCAGTCGTTGCCTCTTCCGGCGGACGGGGGTCTCAACTCGATTATTGCACCGCCGTTCGGATATATACCTGCTTCGCGAAACTGTCCCGTCCGCGGAGGTAAGGGCTTATGTAAGCTTCGTCGCTTTGCGATACGCAGTCGGCGATAGCCCGCTCCACCTTTGATAGTGCTTGGAGAAATAGAGGGAGTCGCCGTATCCGACCGATCCGGCTATTTGCTCTATCGTTAAAGCGGTCGATGCTAGAAGCAGCTTCGCCTGCTCCATCCGAACGTCGTACAAATATTGCTTGGGAGATTTCCCCATCACCTGCTTGAACAAATTCGAGAAATAGACGCGATGGTAGCCGAGGCTACTAGCCAACGTCTCTATCGACAACGCCTGCGAATACTGCGTCTTTATTAAACTCGCCGCGTATTTGACGCGCTTCTCCGAATCCGATTGATTCGAAGTGTCGTCGACGATGTGTTCCCGATTGCTTTTGCCCAGTTCAAAGAGCAACAGCCTTAAATAAGCCGAGCCCTCGAGATCGACTAACGCGGGAATTTCCGAAGCCTGGAACGTCTCTCTTGTCCGCTCATAGTAAGCGTGAATTTGCTCGTTCGCTCTATGCGTAACCGCGCGCTCCGGCGTCACCCCGATCAGTCGGAGCAGCTCCCCCGCCATTCTCCCGTTGAAGCTGGCCCATAAGTATTCCCACGGATTTTTCGCATCCGCCTCGTAGCTGAACAGTTCCCCCGGAAAAATATAGAACGTATCTCCCGCACTACAATTGTACCTTTTCCCTCTGCAAATAAATTGCCCGCGACCCGACTTGACCGTATGGATCAAGTAATAATCATGAATAGCGGGTCCGATCTTATGACCGCCCATGGGCCGTCCATATCCGCTTGTTGCAAGGGATAATTCGCTCGGTTTCCGGTAAGCGTTAAATCCGTGTTCAAGAATATAATGGTCCGGAATCATTCTGGCCGCCTCCCTCTCCCCTCACAGCTTACATCAAAACCCTTACATTCATCCATATGTATCTGAAATTTATCCATACGATTTCTCGCTTACTCGCCCTATAGTAGAGATAGATTCCATTCCTCATAAAGGAGCTCAACCGATGTCCAAAATCACTTTCCTAGGCGCGGGAAGCACCGTCTTCGCAAAAAACGTACTCGGAGACGTCCTGCAGACGCCCGCATTGCAAGGCTTCGAAATCGCTCTATTCGATATCGACCATGAACGGCTCGCCGATTCCGAAAGCATGCTGCTCAACTTGAAGAGAACGGCCGGAAGCTCGTGCGAGATCAAAGCGTACAAAGACCGCAAACAAGCGCTCCGCGGAGCCAAATACGTCGTTAACGCAATCCAGGTCGGCGGCTACGATCCTTGCACGATTACGGACTTCGAAATTCCGAAGAAGTACGGCTTGCGTCAGACGATCGCGGACACCATCGGCATCGGCGGCATTTTCCGCAATTTACGCACGATCCCGGTTATGCTAGATTTCGCAGCAGACATTCGCGAGGTTTGTCCGGACGCGCTGTTCCTCAATTATACGAATCCGATGGCCGTGCTCACGAACGTCATGAATACTTATGGCGGCGTGAATACGGTAGGGCTTTGCCATAGCGTCCAAGATTGCGTGCCGAGGTTGTTCAGAGATCTCGGAATCGATAATGCGGGCGTCAAAGCGAAGATCGCCGGCATTAACCATATGGCATGGCTGCTCGAAGTGACGAAGGACGGCCAAGACCTGTATCCGGAAATCAAACGCCGCGCAGCCGAGAAGCAAAAGGAATCGCATGGCGATATGGTCCGGTACGAGATGATGTTGAAATTCGGCTACTACAATACCGAATCTTCCGAGCACACCGCAGAGTACCACCCGTACTTCATCAAGCGCAATTATCCGGAGCTCATCGAGAAACTCAACATTCCGCTCGACGAATATCCGCGCCGCTGCGTCAATCAAATCGACAGCTGGCAAAAAATGCGCTCGGAGCTCGTGCATAACGTGGATCTCTCGCACGAACGTTCGCACGAATATGCCTCCTACATCATGGAAGCGATCGAAACGGACGTTCCGTTCAAAATCGGCGGCAACGTCATGAATACCGGCTTGATCACGAACCTCCCTCGCGAAGCGTGCGTCGAAGTGGCCTGCCTCGTCGACCGCAACGGCGTAACGCCGACTTACGTAGGCGATTTGCCTCCGCAGCTCGCGGCATTGAACCGCACGAATATCAACACGCAGCTACTCACGATCGAAGCCGCGATGACCGGCAAGAAGGACCATATTTACCACGCCGCAATGCTCGACCCTCACACGGCGGCGGAGCTGTCGCTGGACGATATCGTTTCGCTGTGCGACGACTTGATTGCCGCTCACGGCAGTTGGTTGCCGGAGTTTAAGTAATTATTAAGCTATTAAAAAGAAGTCTCCTGTATTCAGGGGACTTCTTTTCTAGTCAAAAGACGGGTTGTTGAACTATCGTTGCGATTTGAACATCAACTTTACCCTCGCCGTATTTATTGATGAGCTCATCCTTCAATGCCTCGGAGATCTCAGCTCGTACGAGAACCTTCTCCTCGTAAACGTCAGGAGCGGTGCTATAGGCGACTTGTTCTTTCTGCAAGCGGTCAGAGATCTCATCACTGATACGTTGTAGTTCAACTTGTGGAGTTTTAGCTTTCTTGAATTGAACCTTTGATCCAAGCGCATCCCGAGCTCATTGATCTTCTTGTTCTAGTACTTCATCACGATGCTCTCAAAGAAAGGATCGTTCGCTCCCGAGAACTCCACCAACGTTCTCGATGATTCTATTTATATGAGAGTTATGCACATAGACAGATTAAGAAGGAGCAGATTTGTTCATCTGCTTAGCGGATATTAGATATAGAATTAGCACTATTACAAAAAAGTTCCAAAAACTCGGTATGGATGTGACAGATAGATATAGCCCATAAGGCAGGGACCAAACAAATACCATATACATTAAGATTCGGTTTTTCAATAACGAGCTTACTATGCCTAATATCGCGGGAAGAATCAACATTGTAAAAATGATGATTAGCGTAACCTTACTCAACGGTGTATTTGTATAAGGATTCCAAAACAAAAAAATACAGCACAAAACGATGCATCCCACGGAAGCAATCAATCCGAAAATGGCAATTTTCAATTTACACCAGCTCCTCGGGATATATTTCCTTTTCCTAAATTATACCACCGAAGAGGCACTGTTCCTGTGCGATCATTGAACTAAACTCCCTCTATGGAGAAACACTTTGCTCCTCTTTACGCCCTTATTCTTAGGTTTTCGATATTATTCAAAGAGTGAAG